>JANOWB010000316.1:0-2436 GCA_031417695.1 Polaromonas sp. | reverse complement strand
TTCACCCACAACCGCGCCTGGGCAGCGGAAATGGAAGCCACCCGTCCCGGTTTTTTTACCAGTCTGGTCAAGCAGCAAACGCCCAAGTACATGTGGATTGGCTGCTCCGACAGCCGCGTGCCAGCCAACCAAATTACCGGCCTGGAGCCGGGCGAAGTGTTTGTTCACCGCAACGTAGCCAACATCGTGGTTCACTCTGATTTAAATGCACTCAGCGCCATTCAGTTTGCAGTGGAGCGCTTGAAGGTGCAAGACATCATGGTCGTCGGCCACTACGGCTGCTCGGGCGTGCAGGCCGCGCTTGAAGCGGCTCGTATCGGTCTGGCTGATAACTGGATTCGCCACATTCAAGACGTACGCCACCGGCACCGGCAAATGCTCGACAGCCTGCCCGACGCAGCGCGCGCCAACGCGCTGTGTGACTTGAATGTGATTGAACAAGTCGTCAATGTGTCGGTCAGCACCGTGCTGGTCGACGCTTGGGCACGCGGCCAAAAGGTTTCTGTACACGGTTGGTCTTTTGGTGTGCACGATGGGCTACTGCAAGACTTGCAGATGAGCATTTCCAGCCCCGAGCAAATGGACGCGCTGTACAACAAAGCCATCGACCGCGTGTGGGACCAGTGGAACACCGCAACGCCCAAGGCGGCTTAAAAACCATGTTTCCTCAACGCCTGGACTCCTCCATCGCCTACGACATCGCCAAAGCGATGATGGATGGTTTTAACCGCCACTACCAGTTGTTTCGCGGTGAGTCAGCGAGTGCCAAGCAGCGCTTTGAAACCGCAGACTGGCACGGCCAGCAGCGCGCCCAGCGCGAGCGGATTGAGTTTTACGACCTGCGCGTGCGCGAGGCATCAGCCAGCCTTGAAAGTGACTTCAAAGCCGGCGACCAAACCATGGACGTGTGGCAGCAAGTCAAGCTGCACTACATCGGCTAGCTGGTTACCCACCAGCAGCCTGAGCTGGCCGAGACATTTTTTAATTCAGTGACAACAAAAATCCTGCATCGCAGCTATTTTCAAAACGACTTTATTTTTGTGCGGCCAGCGGTCAGCACCGAATACATTGAAAACGGCGACCCCAACGGGCAGCCCACGTATCGCTCGTACTACCCAGCTTTGGGCACCCTGCAGACTTCGGTGCTGGAGATCATCAACAGTTTTGATTTAAAGCTTGCCTTTGAAGACTTGCCGCGCGACGCTGCTTACGTGGTTGAGGCGCTGCAAAAGCAACTGGGCGACGCCAAGCTGCGCGCCAACTTTCAAATACAGGTGCTGTCCGGTTTGTTCTACCGCAACAAGGGCGCGTACGTGGTCGGCAAAATCATCAATGGTTTTACCGAGCACCCATTTGCGCTGCCGCTGCTGCATAACCAGAACGGAAAACTGGCCATTGACGCTGCGCTGTTTGGTGAGGACGACCTGCTCATTTTGTTCAGCTTTGCGCGCGCGTACTTCATGGTCGACATGGGCATACCGTCGGCCTATGTGCAGTTTTTGCGCAGCATGATGCCGCGCATGCCGCGTGCCGAAATCTACAACGCACTCGGTTTGGCCAAGCAAGGTAAAACGCTTTTCTACCGCGACTTTTTGCACCACCTGCGCCATTCAACCGACAAGTTTCGCATTGCGCCCGGCATCAAAGGCATGGTCATGCTGGTGTTTGACTTGCCCAGTTTCCCGTATGTGTTCAAGGTCATCAAAGACTACTACCCGCCGCAAAAAGACACGACACGTGAGCAAATCAAAGGCAAGTATTTGCTCGTCAAGCAGCACGACCGCGTAGGCCGTATGGCCGACACACAAGAATACAGCGAGGTGGCTTTTCCGCGAGAGCGGTTTAGCGACGAGCTGATTGCCGAGATTGAAAAGTTTGCGCCCAGCCAGTTAGAAATATCTGACCGCGACGGCGACGGCCACATGGAAGTCATCATCAAGCATGTGTACATAGAGCGGCGCATGATTCCGCTGAACATTTATTTGCAGGAAGCGTTTGATGTCGGCGTGCAAGAACCCGCAGCGCAAGAGCAAATTGAACGCGCGGTGGTCGAGTACGGCAACGCGATTAAAGATTTGGTGGCAGCCAATATTTTCCCCGGCGACATGTTGTGGAAGAACTTTGGCATCACCCGCCACGGCAAGGTCGTGTTCTACGACTACGACGAGATCGAATACATCACCGACTGCAAGTTTAGAAAAGTGCCCGCCCCGCGCAATGAAGAAGACGAAATGAGCGGTGAGATCTGGTATTCGGTCGGGCCAAAAGACGTTTTCCCTGAAACGTTTGGCCCGTTTTTGCTGGGCAACGATGCCGTGCGCACCGTTTTCATGAAGCACCATGCCGAGCTGCTGGAAGCCAATTTTTGGCAGATGCACAAAGACCGTATCCAAGCCGGGCATGTGTTTGACGTGTTTCCGTATGAGCAAGACAAGC
>JANOWB010000315.1:0-2859 GCA_031417695.1 Polaromonas sp. | reverse complement strand
GGCGGGCAGTTTTGGCCGTGGAATTTGTTTGTGCCGCTGCAGCAGCCGTTCACTGCCGGGCTGAACCGGCTGCACACTTTGTGGGTGTACACCAGCCGGGGCACGGGCTACTGGGGCCCGCCCAAGCGCTTTGGCGCGCCGTCTGAAATTACGGCGCTGCGGTTGGTGGCTGCCTAAAACAGCTCCTTCCCCTTTTTGGGGAAAGGTGGGATGGGGGCCTGTGCGGTATGGAAAATTTTTCTGCACTTGCCCCCACCCCAGCCCTCCCCCGGGAGGGGAGGAAGTCAAGCGCTAATTTTGCTGTAATTAAGCATTAAATCGGCATTTGTCGCCCTCAACACGGGCGCATGCAGCTATTAAATACATAGCATTTTGGCATTGCCTTGTCTGCAGCAGCACAAAGGTATTTGGTTTGCGCACCCATGTGCGCGGCACTGTCTGACAAGCGGCGCCACGGCGGCGTCTCACAATAAAAGTTCAAGCAAGCCGAATCAACCGAAAGGAAATCCGCATGTCTAAAAAGCAAAATCCAATTGACGAGCAGGCCGCGCACACGGGCAAAGTTGCCAACGACCACAACAAGGCAGGCGAGCAGCCGTTGACGCAAAAAAACGAACCCAAACGCACGCCAGAAAGCCGGACCGACCGCGAGGCGCACCTTGGCAGCAGCAACCAAACGCAGTCGCGCAAGGGCAATACGGGGCGTTAGGCGGCGGGGGCAGCACGACTAAAGCTGCGTCAAGTGCCCCGCTGTGGGCAACGCCAAATCGGGCAGCGTCACAAATGCCTTAACGATTTTTTAGTGCTGGCGTGTGGGTGAAATTTTTAAAAGCAGCGGCCAAGTTTCATACACTCGTCGTCATTGCGAAACCCACTCGGCATCACATGACAAAAACCCGCTTACCCCGCCGCGCAGCACTCGGCGCACTGACCGCAGTGGCTTTGCTGTTCTGCCCCGCTGCCATGCAACTCGCATTCGCCCAAGCCTGGCCAACGGCCAAGCCCATCACGCTGGTGGTGGGCTACCCGCCGGGCGGCAGCACCGACCTCACGGCGCGCACGCTGGGCGCGGAGCTGTCGCGCAAGTTGGGTCAAACGGTGGTGATTGAAAACGTGGGCGGCGCGGGCGGCACCATTGGCGCGCAAAAGGTGGCCAGCGCCGCGCCTGATGGCTACACGCTGCTGCTGGGCAGCAACAATGAAATGGCGATCAGCAAGCTGGTGAGCGCCGCCGTTAAATACGACCCGCTGCGCGACTTCACGCCGATTGGCCTGGTGGCGTCGCAGCCGATGGTGTTGGTGGCGTCTACCAAGTCGGGCGTTAAAACAACTGAAGAGTTCATCAAAGCGGCCAAGGCCAACCCTGGCAAGTTCAGCTACGGCTCGTCGGGCGTGGGCACCGCGCTGAACCTGGCGGGCGAAATGGTGAAGGAAGCGTCAGGAACTTTTGTGGTGCACATTCCGTACCGAGGCGTGGCGCCGTTGGCCAATGACTTGCTCGGCGGGCAGCTCGACTTTGGCGTGTTTGTGTTGTCTAGCGGGCTGCCGCATATCAAAAGCGGCAAAGTAGTGGCGCTGGGCATAACTGAGGCCAAACGCTCAGCTGCCGCGCCGGGCGTGCCGACACTGTCCGAACACCCGTTGCTTAAAAATGTAGACATCAGCAGCTGGTTTGGCCTGTGGGCACCAGCTGGGTTGCCGCTTGCTGTGAATCAGAAATTGAATCAAGCATTATCCGAGTCCCTGGCCAATGCAGAGCTTCGCAAAAAGTTTGAAGATTCTGGCGCGGTTACTGCAAATGGCACGACCCAGTTGGCGGGTTTTCAAAAAACTGAAATTGACAAATACGACCGCATCGTGAAGTTCGCGAAAATTCGCGAATGAGTGTTTTAAATACACTGAGCGCGCTGCCTATTCAAATCGCCCCGCCAGACATCACTCGGTGGCAAAGCGGCTCTAGCGGCATTGCGTATGTGCATGAGCGCACCGCCGCGCAGCCCGGGCCTGATGTGCTGGTCACAGCACTGGTGCACGGCAACGAATATTCAGGCGCGATTGTGGTGGCCGAGCTGCTGGCAACTGGTTGGCAACCCACGCGCGGACGCGTGACTTTTGCGTTTTGTAATGTTGTTGCGTTTGCCAAGTTTGATGCCGCGCAGCCCGATGCCGCACGCTTTGTAGACGAAGACCTCAACCGCGTGTGGAGCGCCGCGCGGCTGGATGGCAACGAGCAATCTGCCGAGTTAGCCCGCGCGCGTGTGCTGCGGCCATTCGTCGACAGAGCCACGCATTTGCTAGACCTGCATTCCATGCACGAGCTGGGCGCGCCGCTGCTGGTTACCGGCACGCTTCAGCGCAACGTTGATTTTGCGCAAGCGCTTCAAACGCAGTCACAAGCCATCATCGACAGCGGCCACGCAGATGGCGTGCGCATGCGCGACTATCGTGAGTTTTCAAATCCTGAAGGCCAGCGGATTGCCTTGTTGCTGGAAGCAGGCCAGCACTGGCAAGCGTCCAGCGTGGCCGTGGCACGCAATACGTTGGCGAGGTTTTTAGTCGCAGCGGGGTCGCTAAGTCAACTTGAAGCCAAAGCCAGCTTGCCCCAAGGCTGGCTGCAACCCAATGCAGCCCCACCTCAGCCCGTGCGAGTGCTTCAAGCCGTAGTCGCCCAGTCAATGGATTTTGTTTTCACAGAGGCCTTCACCGGCGGTGAAGTCATACCCCAAGCAGGCACCGTGATAGCCCACGACGCGGGCCGCCCCGTGGCAACGCCGCACGACCACTGCGTGCTGGTCATGCCATCAGTGCGGCAACTGCGCCCGGGCGTGACAGTGGTGCGATTGGGGCAGTTTTTATAGG
>JANOWB010000314.1:0-4001 GCA_031417695.1 Polaromonas sp. | reverse complement strand
TGAGCCATGATTATTATGGGTTTTGAGTCGAGCTGTGACGAAACGGGCGTGGCATTGGTCGATGCATCTGGTCAGGCTGTACCGCGCTTGCTGTCGCATGCGCTTTTTAGTCAAATCGACATGCATCAAGCGTATGGCGGTGTCGTGCCCGAGCTGGCCAGCCGCGACCACATTCGCCGGGTGTTGCCGCTGACTAGTCAGGTTTTAGCAGGTGCTGGTGTGGCGTTAAAAGACGTTGACGTGGTGGCGTACACGCGTGGCCCGGGCTTGGCAGGTGCGCTTCTCGTTGGCGCAGGCGCAGCGTGCGCCATGGCAGCGGCGCTGGGCAAACCCGTGATGGGCGTGCACCACCTTGAAGGCCATTTGCTGTCACCTTTTTTAAGCGCTGATCCGCCTGAGTTTCCCTTTGTGGCGCTGCTGGTATCAGGTGGTCACACACAGCTGATGCGGGTTGACCGCGTGGGCAGCTACGAGCTGCTAGGCGAAAGCATTGACGATGCTGCCGGTGAGGCGTTTGACAAATCCGCCAAGCTGATGGGCTTGCCTTACCCCGGCGGGCCGCACTTGGCCAAGCTGGCCGAGGGCGGTGACGGCGCCGCTTTCAAACTACCGCGCCCGCTGCTGCACAGCGGCAACCTTGATTTTTCATTTGCGGGTTTGAAAACAGCCGTGATGACGCAGGCTAAAAAGCTGGGTGATGAGCTTGAGGCGCGCAAGGCTGACTTGGCCGCATCTACGCAGGCAGCTATCGTCGATGTGCTGGTCAAAAAATCTATGGCGGCGATGGCGCAAACCGGTTTGACACGGCTGGTGGTGGCGGGCGGCGTCGGTGCCAACGCCTTGCTGCGCAGCGAGCTGAACGCGGCTTGCGCCAAGCGCGGCATACGCGTGCCTATTCGCGTTCACTACCCGGAGCTGCATTTGTGCACCGACAACGGCGCGATGATTGCGCTCGCTGCGGGTATGCGTCTGCAAGCCGGGCTGGAGGCCTTGCAAGGCGGCTACACTTTCGACGTTTTGCCGCGCTGGAGTTTGCAGGCTGTTCCCTGACTTACTTCTGCCCCTCCGGGGGCCGCGGCCTGCGGCTCCAAGTCCGCAGGTGCGGACTTGGACAGGCCAAAGAGCTGTCGCCTCTGGCGACTGCACGTGAGGCGGGTATGGGGGCACGCACAATGCCAGCACTGTTTCAGCACTTGCCCCCACCCCAACCCTCCCCCGAAAGGGAAGGGAAGTAAATTCATGCTGTAGCCCAATAAATACGGGCGCGAGAAGCTCCTAAATTAATAGTTACCACCTGATGTTCAAAACACTTAAAACTCTTTTATTGGCGCTCGGTTTAGCCGTTTCACTGTCGGCGGCAGCCCAACCCACACCCATCAAAGTCGCGTTGATCGAAAGCATGTCCGGCCCGTTCGCCAACACGGGGGAAGCCGTATTCCGCAACCTGGTCTGGGCGACTGAGCGCGTCAACGCACGTGGTGGCGTGAAGCTGCCTGGCGGCGCTCGCAATCTGAACATTGAACGCTACGACAGCAAAGGCCAAAACGAAGAAGCAGTAAGCGCACTGCGCGCGGCGATTGATGACGGGGTAACGGTGATCGCCCAAGGCAATTCATCTGCCACCGCAGCGGTGCTGATTGATGCCATCAATAAACACAACGAACGCGAACCCGGCAAGCGCGTCGTGTTTTTGAACTACTCGGCGGTTGACCCGTCGCTGACGAATGAGAAATGCAGCTACTGGCACTTCAGGTTTGACGCCCACGCCGACATGCGCATGACCGCGCTGATGGATGTTTTCTCTAGCGATAAAGCCGTTAAAAGCATTTACCTGATTGGCCAGGACTACAGCTTTGGCCAATCGGTGCTCAAAGAAGCACGCAGGCAAATCACCGCCCAACGGCCAGACGTGGAAATCGTCGGCGATGAGCTGCACCCGCTGGGCCGGGTCAAAGACTTCATTCCCTACGCCGCCAAAATCAAAGCCAGTGGCGCGCAAGCCGTGCTCACAGGCAATTGGGGCAACGACCTGACGCTGCTGATCAAGGCCGCTAAAGACGTGGGTTTTGAGGGCAAGTTCTACACCTTCTACGGCAACGCGCTGGGTGCACCGGCGGCGATTGGCGAGGCGGGTGTGGGCAAGGTGATTGCCGTGGCAGAGTGGTTCCCAAATGCAGTGGGCGCACCATCAGAAGCGTTTTACCAGTCGTTTCGCCAGCGCTTCCCCGCGGCAAAAGACGACTACGTTCATATGCGGATGCAAATGGTAATCGAAGCTTTGGCGCAAAGCATTGAAAAAGCCGGGTCGATTGAAGCTGGTGCCGTGGCTGCGCAAATGGAAAAAGCCGTGGTCACCATGGCGGGGCAAACTGGAGCTATGCGCGCCAGCGACCATCAGTTTCAACAGCCGCTACTTGTCGCGATGATGGCTAAACAGGGCAAGCTTGAAGATGGCGGGGTGAAATTTGATGTTGAAGGCTCTGGTTATGGCTTCAAAGTAATCAAAACTGTTGCCAGCGACAAAGCAGCGATGCCGACCACTTGCAAGATGGTTCGGCCCTAGGATCTACCCATGCGCCAAGCCGTTTTAAACCTCGAAGAATCCATGATCCGCCAGGTTGCCAATGCGGGCATGGGGCGCAGCGATGTACTGAAATTCTGGTTTGGTGAGAGCGATGAAGTCACGCCGCAATTTATGCGGGATGCGGCTATCGCTTCATTGCAGGAAGGCGAAACCTTTTACGCGCACAACTTGGGGCTACCCGAGCTACGAGAAGCAATTGCTTCCTACGCCAACGGAATACGGGCGCAAGGCGCTTCAAAAATAGGAGCAAATCGGATTGCCGTGACCTCTGGCGGCGTGAATGCGCTGATGCTGGTGGCGCAAGCGCTAGTCAACAGTGGCGATGAAGTCGTGGTTGTCACACCCGTCTGGCCTAATTTGACGGCGCAGCCCGCCATCATGGGTGCGGTGGTTCGGTCTGTCAGCTTGAAACCTGTGCAGGGTGCTTGGCAACTGGACATGGCTGAGCTGCTGGCTACAGTGACTTCAAAAACCAGGTTATTGACTTTGAACGCACCGAACAACCCGACGGGGTGGACGCTGTCGCGCTCTGAGCAAGACACCATCCTCGCGCATTGCCGCAAAACTGGAACCTGGATTTTGGCGGATGAGGTCTACGAGCGGCTTTACTTTGAGCCGACAGCCAATGGCTGCGCCCCGAGCTTCCTGGATATTGCCGAGCCCGATGACCGTTTGGTCGTCGTTAACAGCTTTTCCAAAAGCTTTTTAATGACCGGTTGGCGGTTGGGCTGGCTGGTGATGCCGCCCGCAATGACCGCGCAAATGGGCAAGCTGATTGAGTTCAATACGTCGTGCTCGCCGGAGTTCATTCAGCGTGCTGGTTTGGTGGCGATTGAACGCACGCTGGACGTTACGCCGCGAGTGGTGGCGCACCTGAAAACCTGCCGCGACACACTGATTCCGTTGCTACAAGCCGTGCCCGGCGTGCAGGTTGCCCCTGCCAAGGGCGGCATGTATGCGTTTTTCAGGATGGAAGACCAAGCGCGGTTTGATGATTCGCTGGATGTTGCCAAACGCCTGGTACTGGAGGCCGGGCTGGGCTTGGCGCCTGGTAATGCCTTCATGGTCAACCCCGGGCCAGATGCCCAAGGCTGGCTGCGTTGGTGCTTTGCCAGCCAGGATTTAGGCCGCCTTGAGCAGGGCGTGCAGCGCCTGAAAAGCTGGCTATAATCAGAGACCTCGTTAGGCAAATCGCCCGGCGATACACGACGACAAACGGTTAAATCTCATGGTGAGAAAACTGGGTCGCTCGCAAGTTGCGCTTAGGCGCGAGAAAGAAATCCATGATTGCAAAATCAATCAAGGCTGAAATCGTTCAGTCCAACGCACGTGCCGCTGGCGACACGGGCAGTCCTGAAGTTCAAGTAGCGCTGCTGACTGGCCGCATCAATGAACTCACCCCCCATTTCAAGGCCAA
>JANOWB010000313.1:0-5440 GCA_031417695.1 Polaromonas sp. | reverse complement strand
CCAAGCGCATCGTGGCGCTGCTGGTGGAGACAGGCGAAAAGCCGGATGCGCTTGGCCACCATGCTGGCAATGCGTTTGCCTAAGCCAATGTCAGTCAGCAAGTCAGCCCGCGAACGGTTGCCGCTAAAACGCAGAATTTTTTCCCACAGCGGTTTGTCAACGCCCGTGTCCATGGGCAAGCGCTGAATGCCTTCAGCGCGCAACGCCTGCATCAACATTTTCTCGCCCAGCTCCTGCGACTCGCCAAGGGCCATGGTCTTCAGGTGATGGCGAATTTTTGATCGCGCTTTGCCTGTTCGCACAAAACTCAGCCACACCGGGTTCGGGCTGGCTACCGCCGTGGTGACAATTTCAATCACATCGCCGTTATTCAATTCTGAGCGCAACGGAACTTGAGCGCCATTGACTTTTGCAGACACGGCCCGGTGGCCAATGTCGCTGTGAATGGCATAAGCAAAATCCACAATCGTGGCGCCGCGCGGCATGGCCATGATCTGGCTTTTTGGCGTAAACACGTACACCGCCTCGGGGAAAAGATCAATCTTGATGTGATCCCAAAACTCAGCCGCGTCGCGCGTTTCGTGTTGAATGTCCAGCAGAGACTGCAGCCACTGCGTGCCCAGCTGCTGCGACGCGTCGCTGTCGGGGTCGACTGCCTTGTACAGCCAGTGCGCGGCTACGCCAGACTCTGCCACCACGTGCATGGCTTCGGTGCGCATTTGAAATTCAATATTGGTGCCAAACGGCCCTACCAGCGTGGTGTGCAGCGACTGATAGCCGTTAACTTTGGGGATAGCAATGTAGTCTTTGAATTTTCCGGGCAAGGGCTTGTATTGCTGGTGCAACACGCCCATGGCGGTGTAGCAGGCATTCAAAGCGTTAACAATTACCCTGAATCCGTACACATCGGTGACCTGCGCAAACGACAAATGTTTGTCGTCCATCTTGCGATAGATGGAATACAGCGTTTTTTCGCGCCCGTAGATTTCAACGGGTATGGCTTGGCTTGCAAAAGCGGATTCCACCTCGCCCTGCACGCGCTTGATCACGTCGCGTCGGCGCCCACGCGCTTTTTGCAGCGCCTTTGACAGCACCGCGTACCGCCACGGGTGCAGGTGTTGAAAAGAAAGGTCTTGCAACTCGCGATAAGTGGTGTTCAAACCCAAGCGGTGGGCGATAGGCGCATAAATATCGAGCGTTTCGCTCGAAATACGCGTCCACTTCTCCCGTGGTGCGTCGCCCAATGTACGCATGTTGTGGGTTCGGTCAGCCAGCTTGATCAAAATCACCCGCACATCACGCGCCATGGCGAGCAGCATTTTGCGAAACGACTCTGCCTGATTTTCTTCACGCGTGTTGAGTTCCAGCTTCTCCAGCTTGGTGAGCCCGTCTACCAGCTCGGCAACCGGCGCACCAAATCGCTCGATCAGCTCTGGCTTGGTTACGCCGCAGTCTTCAATAGCGTCATGCAGAAGTGCCGCCATCAGGGCCTGTGCATCAAGCTTCCATTCGGCGCATTGCTGGGCCACCGCAATCGGGTGGGTAATGTAAGGTTCGCCGCTGTTGCGCAGCTGCCCCAGATGGGCTTCGTCAGCAAAGCGATAAGCCCGGCGCACGTTGTCGACATCTTCGGCACTGAGATAGTCGAGCTTCGCAGTTAACGCGGCAAAGCTGGCCGCCGCCGCGTTGGCTGCGGCAGGCGTAGATTTGTTTGCCCCCCGAACGGGTTTGCTTGGCTTGGTGGAAACCAGTGCGCTCATGCCTCAAATGTATCTTGCCCGCAGCTACGATAACTTTTCACGGTTTTTACATCTCAACAATGGTTACAAATTCATGGCTAAAGGTTTACAAGGCCTGCGCCGACCATAAAAAAAGCACCGACTAGCGGTGCTTCTTATTTCTCGGCAGCTTGCCGAGCGACTCAGTTGCTGAGTCAATTGGGTTGGTCCGCTTAGCCGGGTACTTTTTTCAGCATTTCCAGGCCAACTTTGCCTTCAGCGATTTCGCGTAGCGCGGTTACCGCAGGCTTGTTCTTGGTTTCGATCTTGGCAGCATGGCCTTGGCTCAACATACGGGCACGGTAAGTAGCCGCCAACACCAGCTGAAAGCGATTGGGAATTTTTTCTAAGCAATCTTCAACAGTGATACGGGCCATGGGTTACTCCAGTCAGGTCAATACTAAAACGGTTTTAAGCGGTTTTAAGGGATTTGAAGGGCTGCAAAGGTCTCAGCCCGGGCAGTGCGCTGGGCGGCAAACTTCAGCCGCTGCGCATGCACGATGGTTTTCAGGTCGAAAACCGCGCGTTCAAACAACTCGTTAATTATAACGAAGTCGAATTCTCGGGCTTGCGCCATTTCCAGCGCCGCGTTTTTGAGCCGCAGATCAATCACTTCGGCGGTGTCTTCACCGCGGCGCTGCAGGCGCGAGCGAAGCTCGTCCCAGCTTGGTGGCAACACAAAAATGAGCACTGCATTGGTAAATATGCGCTTGATATTGATCGCACCCTGAAAATCAATTTCCAGAATAACGTCTGCGCCTTGCGCCATTCGCTCTTCAATGGCTTGCCGCGATGTGCCGTAGCGATGGCCATGCACATGCGCCCATTCTAAAAACGAGTCACGCAGCACCATCGCGTCAAACTCTTGCGACGACACGAAAAAATACTCACGCCCATGCTTTTCCTGGCCGCGCGGTGGGCGCGTGGTGTGCGACACCGCTGGCTGAATACGCGAATCAATTTCCATCAGCGCTTTAACCAGGCTTGATTTGCCGGCACCGCTGGGCGCGGCTACTACAAACAGATTTCCGGGGTAGTCCATAACGTGCCTAGCGCTGCCTTTTTAATGCTGAATAAACCTTGGCCTGGGGCGTCATTCGATGTTTTGCACCTGCTCGCGCACCTGCTCAATAAGCACTTTCATCTCGACCGAGATTTGAGTCAGCTCCAGCGATGCTGACTTAGACCCCAACGTGTTGGCTTCGCGGTGCAGCTCTTGGGTCAAAAAATCAAGGCGTTTGCCCAGCTCACCGCCGCTGTCAAGCAGCCGTTCAATCTCATCGAGGTGCGACGTCAATCGCGAAATTTCTTCTGACACATCGATTCGCATGGCAAACGCGGTGGCCTCAGCCAGCGCGCGGTCTTGCGCAACTTCAGGCAGCGCTTTGCCGTCTGCCAGCGCCATGGCGTCTTTGAATCGCTCTAAGAACCTCTGCTTTTGCTGCTCAACCACCTTGGGCACCAACGGCGCCGCCTGCTGTGCCAACATGCGCAGTTCAATGGTGCGCTCCAGCATGGATTGCACCAGGCGCGTGCCTTCTCGCTCCCGGGCAGACAGCAACTCTTTCAACGCTTTTTTGGCCAGCTTAAGCATGTCGTCCGTCTGGTCGTGCGGCTTTTTGTCGTCGATGGCTGAAAGTTTAAGCACATCCACCACACTCAGCGGCACCAACTGCGGCAGCCACGACTTGATGTGGTCTTCAAGCGAGCCCAAACGCTGCAAGGTAGCTGAAGAAGGCGGGCGAAGGCTGCTGGCCGCACTGGCGTCTAGCGCCACCGTGATCTCAATTTTTCCGCGCTTGAGCTTGGCGGTGAGTATTTCGCGCAGCAGCGGTTCCGCGTGGCGCATTTCATCAGGCAGACGAAAAGCCAGGTCAAGAAACCGGCTGTTGACCGCCCGGATCTCGACGCCGACGCGTGCGCTTGCATCCGGGGTAGCGCCGGTTTGATCAGTCGGGGCAAAGCTGGTGGACTGGACGGCTGCGTAGCCCGTCATGCTGTAAACTGACATGGGTAAAAAGTACGCTTTTATTGTAAAAACAGGGCGAAAAATGAAACTTGAAGGGGCCTGACCCTTCGCACCTCTCAAATTATGTCAAAGGTCAAGCCAGCTCCCCTACCGCCCGATACCGTTATAGGTGGTTATCGGGTTGTTCGCAAGATTTCATCTGGCGGCTTTGGTGTAGTTTACTTGGCCGTCGATAACGAAGGCCAGCAAATCGCTATCAAAGAATATTTGCCGTCTTCTTTGGCCAGCCGACCACCTGGCGAGCTGTTGCCGCAGGTTCATGCCGACAAACTGTCTTTGTACCGGCTGGGGCTGAAAAGTTTTTTTGAAGAAGGTCGCTCGCTGGCGCAAATTTCGCACGGCTCGGTGGTCAGTGTGCTGAATTTCTTCCGTGAAAACGAAACCGTTTACATGGTGATGAACTACCTTGAAGGCGGCACGCTTCAAGATTTCATCATCACAGCGCGCGAGTTAAAAAAGCAAAAAGTCTTTCGCGAATCAACCATTCGCTCGCTTTTCGACGAAATTTTGCGCGGCTTGCGCATCGTCCACCAGCACAAAATGCTGCACCTGGACATCAAGCCGGCCAATATTTTTGTAACCGACGACAACCGCGCGGTACTGATCGATTTCGGCGCCGCGCGCGAGGTGCTGAGCAAAGAAGGCAACTTTATTCGGCCGATGTACACCCCCGGCTTTGCCGCGCCTGAAATGTACCGGCGCGACTCGTCGATGGGCCCGTGGACAGACATTTACGCCATTGGTGCATGTATTTACGCCACGATGCAGGGCTACCCGCCCAATGACGCCCCACAGCGGCTTGAAAAAGATCGCTTGTCTTTGGCGTTGTCGCGTTTGCGCGGCGTTTATTCTGATAATTTGATTGAGGTAGTGGAGTGGTGCATGTCGCTTGACCCACTGTCCAGGCCCCAATCGGTTTTTGCACTGCAAAAAGAGCTCAGCCGCGAAGGCGAGCGCCGCTATACCAAGCTCACCGTCACTGAAAAAGTGCGGCTGCAATTTGACAACATGGTGTCAGACACCAAAAAAACGGCGCGTAAAGCCACAGCCATGGCGACCAAATTCAAATGAAATTTTCAGTCTTTCAAGTCAGCCGCAAAGGTGGTCGCGAAAAAAACGAAGACCGCATGGGGTACTGCTACACCCGCGAGTCAGGGTTGTTCGTTTTGGCCGATGGCATGGGCGGCCACCCCGAAGGTGAAATTGCGGCGCAAATCGCCTTGCAAGCCACGTCAGCGCTTTACCAGCGCGAGGCGCGCCCCGCCATTGCAGACCCGGAAAAGTTCTTGACAGCCGCGCTAATGGCAGCGCACCACCAAATCATTCGTTACGCCAGCGAAAGAGGCATGCTGGACACACCACGCACCACGCTGGTTGCGGCGCTGCTGCAAGGCGGCTGTGCGACATGGGTGCACTGCGGCGACTCTCGGCTTTACGTAGCGCGTGACGGCAAGCTGCTCACCCGCACCCGCGATCATTCGTATGCCGAACAGCAAAGCGCGGGCATCATCAAGCTTGAGCACGTGAATCGCAATATTTTGTTCACCTGCCTCGGCTCGCCTACCAAGCCCGTGTTTGACATTACCGGGCCGATTGATTTGCAGCAGGGCGACCGCATTTTGCTGTGCTCTGA
>JANOWB010000312.1:0-17374 GCA_031417695.1 Polaromonas sp. | reverse complement strand
ATGCAGCTCGGCGGCCAGCTCAACACCAGTGGCGCCGCCGCCAACAATGGTGACGGTCAGCATGGCTTTGCCTTCCACCCGTGGCAATGTTTGCGCGCGCAGGCAGGCGTTGACCAATCTGGCGTTGAAGTATTTGGCAGCGGCCGGGCTGTCTAGTTTGATGGTGTGCTCTGCCGCGCCCAGCGTGCCAAAGTCGTTGGTTTGGCTGCCCACGGCAACGATGAGGGTGTCGTAAGCAAGCGATTGGGCGGGTGTGATTTCGCGGCGCGCAGCGTCGTGACTGGCAGCCAGTTGAACGGTTTTATTGGCTCGGTCAATGCCCGTCAGCTTGCCCAGGCGAAATTTAAAATGGTTCCAGCGCGCTTGTGCAAGGTATTCGATTTCTTCGGCGTGGGTGTCAAAACTGCCTGCTGCCAGCTGGTGCAGCAGCGGCTTCCATACATGGGTGCGTGCAGCGTCAACCAGCGTAATTTGGGCGGCAGCCGGTTTGCCCAAACGCTTTTTACCCAGCCGCTTGCCGAGTTGTGTGGCCAGTGCCAGCCCGCCAGCGCCTCCGCCGATGATAACGATACGTTGCATACAGCCCCTGTGTTAACTATGTTCTGTTCTGTTCTGCTTAGCGCGAAAAATCGCCTATTTTGCAAGTATTTTAGCCCAGTAGCGCAATAAATACGGGCACGAGCAGCTATGAAAGTAATAGCTGTTATGTCATGCCCCTATGCCACCATGCGATAGCCGCATAGCTACCTGCCCGGATTATCTCGCACCCGGTTCACGTCCAGCGCGCTGATGCTGCTGGCCTGGTTACCCCATTGAGATCTGACATGTGTCAGCACGGCGGCGATTTCGTTGTCTTGCAGCGTCAATACGAAGGGCGGCATGCCAAAAGGGCGCGGGTTGCTGGCGGTGGCAGGCGCGTAGCCACCTTTGAGCACAATTTGCACCAGGTTGGTGGTTTGCGCCATCAGCACGGCGCGGTTTCCTTTTAAGGCTGGGTAGGCCAGCTGGTTGCCCACGCGCTGGCCTTCGCCGCCCGCGCCATGGCATTGCGCGCAGTGCTGGTCATAGAGCTTGGCCCCCAGTTCTGACGACCCCTGCGGCGCTGCATTGGCTTGCACGGTGGGCGACGTCGACATCAACGACAACGCCGGTTCGGCTGCGGTGTGCTGGGTTGGCGCCGCTTGGCCGAGCGCTTTTAAGTATTGCGCCATGGCGGTTAAGTCTGCGTCCGTCCAGTGCTGGGTACTGCCCAGCACCACTTCTGCCATCGGCCCAATCACAGACGCGTTGGCAGCTACGCCGCTTTTAAAAAGGGTTTTAATGTCGGCAATCGCCCAGTCGCCCAAGCCCGCCTCTGCCTTTGACACCAGCGACGGCGCATACCAGTTTTGTAGCGGTATCAGCCCGCCTGCCAAGTCAGGCCCGGCCGTGCCGCCCAGTGCATTGCGCGCGGCGTGGCAGGCGCTGCAATGGCCCAGCCCGCCGACCAGGTAGGCACCGCGATTAACCTCGGCGCTTTGCGCAGGGTCGTCTTTAAAAACGCCGGGCTTGAAGTACAGCGCGCGCCACACGGCCAAGGCAAGTGGCGAGTTGTACGGAAAGCGCACCGTGTGCGCCGTGTTGGCCTGAGGCGCGGCGGGTAGCTGGCGCAAATAGGCAAACAGCGCATCAGAATCTGCCCTGCTCACCAGCGTGGTGTTGGTATACGGAAAAGCCGGGTACAACAAGCGGCCGTCTTTTGACTTGCCGTTGTGCAGCGCGCGCCAAAAGTCCTGGCTGGTCCAGCTGCCAATGCCGTTGGCAACGTCAGGCGTAAGGTTGCTGGCGTACACCGCGCCAAACGGCGTGTTGATACCCAAGCCGCCCGCATAAGCTGCGCCGCCACGCGCAGTGTGGCAGCCCGCGCAGTTGCCAACTTGCGCAAGGTAGGCACCGCGGGCAACTGTGGTTGCTGGTGACAGGCTTGACGTTTGCGCTGTGGCCGAATCCGCTTCGTCACGCGTGTTTTGAATCCACAGCCAGCTAGATGCGGCCAGCAGCAAAACGCCTATCGCCGCAAACGCGCCTACAACCCAATTGACGCTCTGGCCGCGCTTCATGGCAGCGCTTGCAGCGGCGCACTGCCGCAGTTGATAGCGACCGCCCCCGCGCCAAGTGCGGGTGCGCTGCGGGCCGGCGTGGTGTCGGCGGGTAGTGCGAGTGCTGCCAGGTAACTGCTGGCGGCATTGATGTCGGCATCAGACAAGCGCTTGACCACGGCGTGCATACAGTCGGGCGCCTGGGCTTGGCGTTGGCCGGTTTTCCAGGCACCGAGTTGTGCGTTTAAATAATCACGCGGCAAACCCAGCAAGCCGGGCACGTTGGGCGCAACGCCTGTCATGGCGCTGCCGTGGCACTGCACGCAGGCGGGTATGCCGCGCGCTGCCTCGCCACCCATCACCAATTGTTTGCCGCGCTCAAGTTGCGCGGCGTCGGCGCTTGGCGGGCGCGGCGCGGGGTAGGGCACCTGCATGCTGGCAAAGTGCTGGGCTATTTCCATCAGGTAGGCGTCGGTCAGCGGGGCCAGCAGTTGCGTCATCAAACCGTAGTGGCGTTTGCCGTCCCGAAAGTTAACCAGCTGGTTGTACAAGTAGCCCGCAGGCTTGCCCGCCAGCCGCGGGTAATAGCCATCAGGCGCTGCGCGGCCTTGCGGGCCGTGGCAACTGGTGCAGGCCAGTACGCGCTGGGCAATGTCGTCTTTAAATACGGCGGGCGGCGGCGCTGCAAAGGCGGCAGTGGCAGTAAATGCAGGGCAAACAACCAGCAAGCAGCGCACAACCACGCGCTTGGCACAGCTAAGGGTTGAAAGCGTGGCTGGCATGGAACGGTGTTGATGGAGTGTTGTGCGGCGGTGTGCGGCGTGGCCTGTGCAGATTGGTTTGTAAGCGCATAAGCTAATTTGATTTTGCCCTATGCGGCTTGGCAAGGCTTGTGGTCTGCTAATGCCCTTTTCAAGAGTTTTTGGCCTAATTTTCAAGAAGTTTAGAGGTTTTAATCAATAAATACGGGCGCGAGCAGCTATAAATTAAATAGCAAATTTGTGCTGCGTAATCTTCAAACTTTGGCGAACTTGGCCTACCGCGATCCGCCTGCTTGCCAATTTGAATACAGTCAGCAGCACTATGAAGCTATTTTTCTCAAGTGCGCACGCCGCACACGCCCCTGAGTTTGAGTTTTTTCGGGGCGAGCGCGTGGCGTGTTTTGAAACGCCATCGCGCGCCGAATTCATACGCAACGCGTTGCTGGCGCGGGGCCGCGTGCTGAGCGAGCCCACGCACGACAGCAGCGCCGTTCTCAGGCAAATTCACACGGCGCGGTATCTGGCGTTTTTGGAATCAAGCTGGGGCAACTGGTTGGCCCTGGATGCCGGCAACGCCGCGCGCCAGCCCTTCCCATCGGTGTGGCCTGTGCGCACCCTGCGCAGCGATGAGGTGCCCACCAACTTCATTGCGCAGCTGGGCCTTTATTCAATGGACAACGGCAGCCCGCTTTCCAGCGGTACGTGGGCGGCGGCCAAAGCGGGGGCAGACGCGGCAGTTAGCGCTGCAGCCGCGTTGCAGGCTGGCGAGCGCAGCGCGTTTTGCGCCACGCGCCCGCCGGGCCACCATGCGGGCAGCGACTTCATGGGCGGTTACTGTTTTTTAAACAACGCTGCTGCAGCTGCACAGACATTGCTCAACGGCGGCTGCCAGCGTGTGGCCGTGCTTGATGTCGACTACCACCACGGCAACGGCACGCAAAGTATTTTTTATGAACGTGCTGATGTTTTATTCGTCAGCCTGCATGGCGACCCGCGCACCGAGTACCCGTTTTACCTGGGCCATGCCGACGAGTTGGGCAGCGGGCCCGGCCACGGTTTTAATTTGAACTTGCCGCTGGCGGCAGGCAGCACAGCGGTGCAATGGTTTGCCGGGCTTGAGTTAGCTTGCGCCCGGGTACAGCGCCACAACGCCGACGCGCTCGTGGTCTCGCTTGGGCTCGACACGTTTGCGGGCGATCCGATTTCAACTTTTGCGCTGCTAGCCAGCGACTTCAGCCAGCTCGGTGCGCGCCTGCTGCGCTTGGGGCTGCCGACAGTTTTTATTCTGGAAGGCGGTTATGCGGCTGATGAGTTAGGCACCAACGCGGCCAATGTGCTGGATGCGTTTGGCGCTTAAACACTCACCCAGTCAAACTTGCCAGGTGCCAGGCCGCTGAGCACATACGGCCCAATTTGGGAGCGAATCAATCGCAGGCACGGCAGACCAACCGCAGCCGTCATGCGGCGCACCTGGCGGTTGCGCCCCTCAGAAATACACAGCTCCAGCCACGCAGTGGGAATGCTTTGGCGCACCCGCACGGGCGGGGTGCGCGGCCACAGGTCAAGCGGCGCTTGCATTAGCCGCGCTTTGGCCGGCAGGGTTACGCCGTCGTTGAGCTGCACACCTACACGTAGCGCATTGAGCGCCGCGTCAGTCGGCGTACCTTCAACTTGCACAAGGTAGGTTTTTTGCATTTTGAAGCGCGGGTCGCTGATGCGGGCTTGCAAAACGCCATCACTCGTCAACAGCAGCAGGCCCTCACTGTCAGCATCCAGCCGCCCACACGCATACACGCCGGGCATGTCGATGAAGTCGCGCAACCCCTGCCAACGGCCTTCAGGGGTGAACTGGCTCAGCACGCCGTAGGGCTTGTTAAAGCGCAGCAGGGTTTGCGGCGCAATGAAATTGATTGACACCGCGTTATTTTAAGCTAAATACACCTCTAGCCCAATTAATATGGGCGCGAGCAGCTACTTTTTATATAGCAGGCGGCGGCGGGTGGTAGCCCGCCATCGTGATGCAGCTTTTTCGCACGTAGTCATCAAACTGGATAAGCGGCATTGCCGTCAGGCCCGCCACGCCCTCGGGCGTGCCCCAGCTCAGGGTGGCGCTGTCAGGGGCCAGTACAACCTCGACCTGGCCCACCGGGATTTCAATCGGCGCGCCGTCGCCAGGGCGGTAAGTGACCAGGCCAACGATGTGGGCAACTTGGGGCATAGCGTGTTCCTTCAATTAGCCAATGAAGGGGTTATTGGCGCATCATCGCGCGGCTTTGTCTGTCAGCTAAAGGCCATTCTTGGCGTCTAACCCTGCCGGCTAAAACGACGACCCCGGCGTGTTTAAAAACGCGATTTCATCAACGCTTGACACGCGGCCAAGCATGGCGTTGCGGTGCGGGTAGCGGCCAAAGCGTTCAATGATGGCGGCGTGGCGCATTTCAAAATCCAAATTATTTTCAAGCCCCGGCTGCGCAAACAGCACGGCAGCTTGCGCATGTATGGCCATCGATTCACTGTGCATATACGGCAGGTAAACAAAGGCACGCTGTCGGGTGGGCAGGGTGCGGTCGCCGCCGCTGGCCACAAGTTCTTGCGCCAGGCTAAGGGCCAAGCTGTCTTGCGCAAACGCGCGCGGCGTGTCGCGGTAAATGTTGCGTGAAAACTGGTCAAGCACAATAATTTCAGCCAGTCTGCCAGCGGGCGTGCTGCGCCAGGCAAACAACTCGCAGCGTGCCGCGGCTTCAAGCGTTGCGCCAAAGCGGCTGCAAATCAGCTCGTCAAGCGCAGCGTCTTTGGCGAAGTGCTGCTTGTTAGTCAGCTCGGCAAACCAGAAGTGGAGGATGTCTTGGGCTTGCATGGTGGATTGCAGGATGGCTTTGGGGTAGTTTCAGGCTGTTTTTAGCCATTTTAAGGTATTAAAAATGGCTGTAGCCCAATGAATACGGGCGGAAGCAGCTACTGAATATGTAGCAATGCGAAAGACTAATTTTTCATCTGAATGTCAGCACCAGCATAAAGAGAATACCCAATTTGGGTTGCTTCGGACCCAAATTGGGGTTTATGTGTTGCTTGCTATCTTTGGCGTGCTGACCCGTGCATATGGCACCTTCACGCCGTAGGCAGCAGCGAGTGCTTCGGCTTGCTTGGCAGATTGCGCCAATGCCTTTTGTAGTTCTTTGGGCGGTGGCGTTAGAAGGTTTTGCTTTGGTGATTTTTTTACTGCGGTCGCATCAAACCTGCGCTTTGTGGTTTTGTCAATCGCGCCAATTTTGTACAGCGCACTGGCCGAGGAGTGAATGGCTTCAAATGCATCAGATTTAAACCCCGTCTTTTTCGACTTTGGTGCTTCAGATTTCAACTCAGCCCTTTTGATCTTCAACTTCACCGAATAGCCCAGCTTGGCGACGACACTGATTAGCTCTTCGAGTGTGAATGTATCTGAGCGATTTTTCGTCAATTCTTGCAGACGTAGAACGCTGAGACCCGCAAGTTTTACCGCAGCTGCGGGAGCCAGCTCAAGCCTATCAATCGCTTTGCAAATTCGCATCGCCAGATCGCATTTGAGGAGCAGCAACTGCGCTTCAGCTTCAGGAAACCTCAGGTCGCGAAAGACGTTGTCGCTTCCGCTTTGGGTTTCTAGCGCAGAACTCATCGACCGGCGCTCTGCTTCACTTGGTTTTGGCGCAGTTCCCGGCACTTTCAACCCGAATGCATCAGCCATGCGGCGGGCACGGTCAGCTGACAGCGTGAGCGCTTTGTCAAGCTCATTCGGTGAGAGTATGAGGCGGTTTTGATGAGGTTTAGCCTTTGCGTCACCAGTCTGTTTCGTCGATGTTGGGAATCGACCAACAACCGCACCTTGACCAGCTTTCATTTCGCGAATCGACGACAGTAGTTCTGCCCCCAAGTCCCGTTTGGCATCGCGGGTTCGCAGTTGCTTTTCAGTCAAGGGCATTGGTCGTTGCGCAATTTCTGATTCAAATCTCACCACGGTATAAATCAGCCACCGGAAAGCACAAATCGTCGTCACCCCACACCAAATCGCCATGCTCCACACGAAAGCCTTGGAATTTCTCAGGCTGCAAAAATGCCCGAATGCCAGGGTGCTGTGATTGGCTTAAAAATGGCTTGAAGTCGACCGTCTTGTCTGCGCCATCATTGAAGTGGATTTGCAGCTTGTAGTCAGGCTGGTACTGCGCTGTCTGTATTGAGATCAGTTCAGAATTCATTTAAGTCTCCTGTTGATTTGCTCTGCATCAATCGACTTATGCAAAATTACTCAGAATTTGAGGTAACCCGGATTTCCGCTACTCATACAGCGGGATGCCGAACTGCCGAGCTGGTCCAATTCTGCGTCGGCAGCTTTAACCCCTGCGCAACAAGCTGTTTTTTTGCCTGAAGTGAGGCTTCAATCAATGCCCTTGCGACCCTATCTTGCGCAGTCGATTGGCTAGCTAACAAAGGACTTTTCAGAGACTGATTTTTTTTAGATTGAGCCATTTGTCAATATTCTCCACATAGGTTCGTCGTGTAGTGCCGTGTGCAATAGGTTCGAGCTTTCCCATTGCATTATCCAGAACCGTCCAGCGGTCAGCAAGTTGCAGATACAAGGTGTGCAAATTGTGCAGGCTACGCTGAAAGCGTCGTTCAATGTCAACTTGCGGAATGTTGTGTCCGCCAAGTTTGACCCGTAGCGCGACACGGTTCACAGCCAGTTCAGCGCTAGGCAGAGCAATGTAGGAAACCTGAACCTTGTAACCCTGCGCTTTACAGCGGTTCAAAAACAACGCGAAAGTGCGACTTGACAGTGTGGATTCAAAAGTAAAACTGACATTGGCGGCGGCCAAGTCACGCAGGCGCTTGAGCATGATGCGGCCTGCTTCAAACGAAACCGTTTCAGGGGAAAAGGCAGAAAGTCCAGCCGCAATTTGGTCTGCATTCACAAACTCAAGAATACCCAAAGCCTGTTTGAGCAAAAACGGTGCTGCGGTTGATTTACCTGCGCCGTTTGCCCGGCGATCACGACAACGGTGGGTTGCTTGGGCATGGTCACGCAGCTTTTCTATATTCCAAAGGAAGCAAGCCTTCTTTTTTTGCATCCAGCAAAACGATTTCAACAATTGAGCCATCTTCGGCAAAGCTGATGTTGGTGTGCCAGTCTTGTGAAACCTCGCGCACGATCTGTTTTTCAGACATGCGGATTTGCAAGATGTCGTCGTTTTCGAAGTAAATGCTTTTCATGGTTGCGGCTCCCGATGGTGCGTGATTGTTTTCACCAAAAATGCATTGTCAATCACGGCACTAAATCAAAGCAAGTCTGAAAACCATTGGAGCGTGAGGCAACCCCGATTTACGCGAACCTGATGTGCATCTGGCTCAAGGCATAGGCCGATAGTGCCGCGAAAATTGCAGCAAACCGTCAGCGCGGTATGTTCTGCCGGGTCCAGCGCACGATGTCGCTGGCGCTCATGGCCCCTAGCTGGCGGGCTACCTCAAAGCCATTGACGAACAGCGCCAGGGTCGGAATGCTGCGGATTTGGTAGCGCGACCCCAGCGCCTGCTCGGCCTCAGTGTCTACCTTGGCCACGCGCACCTGGGGCTCCAGCTGGGCGGCAGCCTGCGCATAGCCGGGGGCCATCTGGCGGCACGGGCCGCACCACGGCGCCCAAAAGTCCACCAGCAGCGGGATCTCGTTGCGCTGCAGGTGCTTGTCAAAAGCGGCCTCGGTCAGGTCAACCGGCTTGCCGGTGAACAGCGGCTGTTTGCATTGCCCGCAGTCGGGCCCACTGGCAAGCTGGTCCGCACGCACGCGGTTGGTGGTTTGGCAATGGGGGCAGACGATGTGCAGGCGTTCGCTCATGACGGCTAGCTGGTGGCTGGTGGGTTGGAATGCAAGGCTTGCCAGGCTGCCCTGCCTGAAACAGGGTGACTTTCAATTCATCCACTCCTATTTTTATAGCTGCTTGCGCCCGTATTTATTGGCTTATAGGCCTAAAACATAGGTGAAAACAGGCCAAAAACGGCATATCAGGGCTTTTTTCGAGGCTGAACCTGTCCCAAGTCGGTCTTTTGACGCCAAAACTGGCTATTTTCACCATCAACAATAGCCAGAAACCAATGAAGGCGGGCGCAAGCAGCTCCTGTATTTATAGCGCCTGGAGGTTAATTGGAGTTTGCCCAAATTTTCGACCCCGGTTACCTGCCTCTGACCCCAGTAGTTCCCGTACCATGCTGCAAACACCAGGATGACTACATGGCCACCAACACCAACCAAAAACTTGCCGTATTGATTGACGCCGACAACGCGCAAGCCTCAGTCATTCAGGAACTGCTGGCCGAGGTTTCTCGCTACGGCACCGCCACCATCAAGCGTGCCTACGGCGACTGGACCACGACCAACCTCAAAAGCTGGAAGGAGGTTTTGCACACCATGGCCATTCAGCCGATACAGCAGTTCGCCTACACCAGCGGTAAAAACGCGACCGATTCCGCCCTGATCATCGACGCCATGGACGTGCTGCACGCGGATGCAGTCGACGGCTTTTGCCTCGTGTCCAGCGACAGCGACTTCACCCGCCTGGCCACGCGCATTCGCGAAGCCGGGCTGGTGGTGTACGGCTTTGGGCAGCGCAAAACGCCTGAGCCGTTCGTTGCTGCTTGCGATAAATTTATTTACACTGAGATTTTGCGCAGTGAGCCAGAAGAAACCAAGCCCGGCCAAGAGCCCGTTGCCGAACTGCCCAAGCTCAAGCCCTTGTTGCTGAATGCGCTGAACGCCACTGTGCGCGAAGACGGTTGGACCACGCTCGCAGCGCTAGGCGGCCAGATCACCCGAAGCAACCCTTCGTTTGACCCACGCAACTACGGTGTTGCCAAGCTGGGTGAATTGATCCGCCAGCAGGCTGCTTATCTGGAAGTAAAAGAAGTGAAGTCGGGCGAGGGTGATTCGATACAAACCCATCTGCATGTGCGGCGCAAGGCTGCTTTGCCTCAAAAGGTTAGTTGATCATTCAAACGCTCATATTTTCATAGCTGCTTGCGCCCGTATTTATTGGCCTAGAGGCCTAAAACATAGGTGAAAACAGGTCAAAAATGGCATTTCAGGGCTTTTTTTGAGCCTGAATCTGCTCAAAGTCCGTCTTTTGACGTCAAAAACTGGCTATTTACACCATCAAAAGTAGCCACAAGCCAATCAATACGTGTGCGTGCAGCTCCTGTATTAATAGCGTTGGGAGATTGATTGGAGTCTGTCTTGAATTCTTCCTTCAATTCTCGTTAGAACGGCTGTCCGGTAACTGTAGACACCGCTTGATAAGCTAATTGGTCATCTATATGAATAGTGACTAAATACCGATCTTCTCCGAGATCTCGTTTCATATGCCACGGCCTTGATGGCGTAATCATCTTGTCTGCAACTGCAGCAACGACCTTTGCCGACTGCACGCTTGTGATTTCAATTGCCAGCTTTATATCTTGGCCATCGCGCCTTGGGTTTATCGCAAAGGTAACGCCGCTCGGTCCGACACCAACGCTTTTTACAAAGGCATGTGAATTTTGAAAGATGCCCACTTCAGAATATGTACGAATACGCTTTCTTAGTTCGTCCGATAAATCTGGAGCTAGATGCAAAAGGGTGCGTCTTTCGGCTTCCGATCTGCACAAAACGAAAGCCAAGTGATCTGAAAGTGGTAGGGGTGACTCTGCAAGAACTTCTGCGCAGCGTGAGAACAAGACTGAGTCTTTTTCGCTCACCGAAAAAGCTTGATCGTGATAAACCCGATCGAAGGGTATGGTGTTAAAAAAATCCTCGGAATTGCCTTTATCTGCATCATTTCTTTGCATATTTCCGTTTGAGAATTGTGTGGTTTCAAGTTCCAGTACTGAACTTGATTTAAATACCAACATTGTCAAAACTGGAGCATGGACAGACGAGTTTCCTTCAAAAAAATCACCCGTTCTTTTTATTCCTTCAACGTGAAACTGCGTTGGATTTCGAGGGCGAAAATAAAGTCGCACAAGCTCGTGTGCGGTATCGCGCAAACCAATAACTTCAGGCGGCGCTATATCTGTAAATCCATATTGGGCAGCTGCGACACGCGACAGCAAGTTTCCGGCGACTAATATTCGTGCTGCACTCTCCACTCTTTCATGTCGGAACAAATATTTCGGCCACTTTGTTCTGTATCCCCTAGAAGGATCTTTTTTTAACTCGGATTCCCATTGTTGAACATGTTTTTCTATTCGCGCTTGGCTCAAGCCCATAGCGGCTCCTGCTGCTTTGCTTCCAATGTGTCTTCAGCAGCGAAATTAATCAAGAGTTCAACTCCTTCTTTGGCCTCACCATCGGTTGGACGAATCTCTATCGCTCTAGCGTAGGGCAAGGTTGCAAGAATGCCTAAAAGATAAGGTGCATTTGTATATGCCGATCCAACGAGTTGCTCTTTTGTTAACGGCCCGTGCATTAGCATTTGCCAAGCTTCAAACAAGTCATCCTGAGTGGTCAGTACGGCTTGCGATGTGTCGGTTGGCAATATGGCGAGACTTTTGTTCGAGTCAAAACTTGTACTGAAAAGACGTTGATCTTTAATTGTTCTAAATTCCCCGTTTCTAATGCCGATAAGCTCTTCTAGATCGTTTTCAAACGAATCGAAAGAAGCCTTAAATTCGACTTTCACAGTTGGCGCGTTATGTTCGGGCGCTCCGATGTCAGCAACATAATCATGAATTAAAACAAGTATTGGAAGAGTCCCGAGATATTTTTCCATCAGAGGTCTAACCTCTTCCCAATCTAATCCTCCGTTACCGCAACCAAGTCGAGGAAAAGAGATTTCTGTTATTCCCTGCTCTTCATAAGTGGCCACAAACTTGCGCAAACCTGCCTCTATATATTCAAGTTTTGAAGGATTTCGCCAGTGACGTTTGGTAGGGAAATTAAGGATCCATTGAGATGTACGTTTCCAAAGCCATAGCTTTCCAACATCAAGCTTATGTTGTTCGCACCAGTATTTATATTGCTTAAACATATCTGGTGAGCGCTGCTTGAACTCTGCTGCAAGTCCTTTGCCCATTACGCCTACCGTGTTAACAGTATTCACAACGGTCTGTGCTCGAGACTCCAGAAGACTAGTGTTTACAAATCTAAGCACGGCAGATCCTTTATGACGACTCTCATTTATTTACTCCAGCCATCCTTTAACCCCACAGCCAGATTAAACACCAGCTTCCCCGCCGCATGATCCACCCGATCAGCCGCAAAGTAGCCGTGCCGTTCAAACTGAAACTTATCGTCAGCCTTGGCCGTTGCCAGTGATGGTTCAACCACCGCTTGCATCACCGTCAAACTATTCGCGTTCAGGTTCTGCAAAAAGTCAACGCCGCCTGCTTCGGGGTGGGGTTCTTTGAACAGTCTGTCGTACAGGCGCACTTCGGCTTGCAGGGCGTCGGCTACGGCTACCCAGGTGATGACGCCTTTGACTTTGATCGCGTCTGAGCCGGGTGTGCCGCTTTTGGTGTCGGGGATTAGGAGGGCCTGTACTTCAGTGACTTTGCCTGATGCGTCTTTGGTGCAGCCTGTGCAAGCGATTACGTAGCCGTACTTCAATCTGACTTTGTTGCCTGGAAATAAACGGAAGAAACCTTTGGGTGGGGTTTCTTCAAAGTCTGTGCGTTCTATCCACACCTCTTTGCCAATTTTGAAATGGCGCTTGCCTAGGTCGGGGTGATGTGGATGGACGGGGGCTGTGCATTCATCCAAGACACCGGCATCAAACACGTCGTCCCAATTAGTCAACACCAGCTTGACTGGGTCCAGCACGGCCATGGCGCGTGGTGCTGTGCCGTCCAGCGTTTCGCGCAGGCAGCCTTCGAGCGTGCTGTAGTCAATCCAGCTGTCGCTTTTGGTCACGCCTATGCGTTCGGCAAACAATTGCAATGCCTCAGGCGTGTAGCCACGGCGGCGCAGGCCGACTATGGTGGGCATGCGGGGGTCGTCCCAGCCTGATACTTTGCCTTCATTGACGAGTTGCGCGAGTTTTCGTTTGCTGGTGAGTACGTAGGTCAAGTTGAGACGGGCAAATTCATATTGGCGAGGTGCGGGGCTGGCTAGCAGGCCGCCTTCGATTAACCGCTCCAGCAGCCAGTCGTACCACGGGCGCTGGTCTTCAAACTCCAGCGTGCAAATGCTGTGGGTAATTTGCTCTAGTGCGTCTTCAATCGGGTGCGCAAAGGCGTACATGGGGTAAATGCACCACTTGTCACCCGTGTTGTGGTGGTGCGCGCGGCGTATGCGGTAAATGGCTGGGTCGCGCAGATTGATGTTGGGGCTGGCCATGTCGATTTTGGCGCGCAACACGGCAGCGCCGTCGTCGAGCTTGCCGCCTTTCATTTCGCGCAGGCGGGCCATGTTTTCGGCAATAGTGCGGGTGCGGTAGGGGCTGTCAACACCTGGCTTGCCAAAGTCGCCCCGGTTGGTGCGCATTTCTTCTGCCGTTTGCTCGTCTACATAGGCCAGGCCAGCTTCGACCAAATATTGAGCCGCGCGGTACATGAAGTCAAAATAATCGCTGGCCTGGTAGTACGCGTGGTTGCCATCTTGGGCCCAGTCAAAGCCCAGCCACTTAACTGAATCAATGATGCCGTTGACAAATTCAAGGTCTTCTTTTTCGGGGTTGGTGTCGTCAAAGCGCAGGTGGCACACGCCGCCGTAGTCGCGGGCGAGCCCAAAGTTCAGGCAGATGCTTTTGGCGTGGCCAATGTGCAGGTAGCCGTTGGGCTCAGGCGGAAAGCGCATGCGTACTTTTTGTGCATCTACGGGCCCTGCAGCATGGTGCGCTGCGTCGCCTGGGCTGCCGCCCCAGTGGCGGGTGGCGTAAGTGCCTTGGGCCAAGTCTTTTTCAATGATTTGGCGCAAAAAGTTACTTGAAAACGCGGTGCCTGGGGTGGTCTTCTCGTCAGCCGATGGTGGCTTGGCCAAATTGGCGGGTGGGGTGTTTGCGGGTGTCATGGCTTGATTTTAAGTTGTTGCCCGCAAACGCCTACGGCTGCGCTTACGTTTTGCTACTTAGTTAACGTGCCAGGGGGTAGTCGGCTGGGCGTGTTGCGCGTTAATCTTTGTATACCGCGTGCATTTCACGCCAAGGAGTATGTGATGACATCAAATCAAAACCGTTTTGTAACTGCCGTTGGCATTGCTGCCGTCGTTGTAGCGGGCGTTGGATTTACCGGCGCTGCGCAGGCGCGTGACAACGTGCAGTTTTCAGTGCAAATTGGCTCGCCAGCCTATGCCTACCCCGTCTATTCGCAGCCGCAAGTTGTTTATGTGCAGCCGCAGCCTGTGTACGTGCAGCCAGCGCCTGTTTACTACCAAGGCCCACCGGTGTACTACCGCCAGCCGCAGGTGTACATTGCGCCGCAGCCAGTGACTTACGGCTACCCAGGTCTGTACCACAACGGTGCGCCGCAGGGCTATTACGGCGACTACGGCGGGCACGGCAAGCACGGCTGGAAGCACAATCGCGGTGGCTACTACGTGCAGCCGCAGCGGGGTTATGCGCCGGTGTACTACCAGCGCTAGGCTTGGCGGCCCAGCCGAAAAAAAACCTGCACTTGTTTTTGAAGTGCAGGTTTTTTTATGGGCGGCATTCTGTCTGCCAGGCTTGTTATAGCGCTACTCAGCTTTCCAAAAAATATAGTCTGCTTGGTACGGAATAGTCACCTTGTCGCCAATGTCAGCTGGGCCGCAGGCTTTGGAAATGTCTTGCCCGCCTTTGGTGTTCAAGCGTTGAATGAAGGTGATGTTTTGCATCGCGCCTGCCATCGCGCCCGGTGTGCCTTTTGACAACTGTGTAGGAATGTTGTTGCCGCCCGTGCTGGGGGCCAGCGCGATTTGCGTACCGACCACGGTTGAGCCGTCCATGTGCGTCCAGGTGGCGGGCGGGCCGCCGTAGGTGCCGACGGTTTTGCCGGTGCGGTCAATCAGGTCGGCCTTGGGCACTATCAGTGCCCAGCCGTTTTCGCCCGTGGCGGCTACGTTTTTGCGGCATTCATAGTTCAGCACGCCCACGCCTGTGGTTTCAAGCGCCACCACGTTGCCCGGTGGTACCCGCACCGTGTCGGCCACTTTGTCTTGGTTGAATTCTTTGGCTGCAGGCTTTGCAGTCGAGCAGGCGGCCATGATGACTGCTGTGCCGAGAGCCATGGCCAAGACGCTTGCAGCCCCTTTGCCATAAGCGATAGCGGTGTTGTGAGTTGATTTCATGTGGGTTCCCTTAGAGTTGTTTTTTACTCTTTAAGTACACCCCGCACAGCCGCGGCAATGCGTAGGACAACGCTGCCTGCTGACCACAGGCGATGGCTTTACTCGCTGGCTGAATGGCGGGGGCTACATGGCCTTGAACAAATGCGCGTAGAGGCGGCTGACTGGCAGCTTTTCAGGGCGGCCAGCCAGCGCCAGGCTGAGCTTGCCGTTGGCGTCGCGCACAGCGGCGTGCACCACGCTGGCCCGCACCAGCGTGCCGCGGTGAATTTGCCAAAACTCGTTGGCGTCGAGCTGGGGAATCAGCTCTTTGAGCGGCGTGCGAATCAGGTATTCGGCGTCAGCCGTCAGCACGCGCATGTATTTGTCAGCTGCCTCAAAGTAAAGCACATTAGCAATTGGCACCAGCCGCGTAACGCTGGGCAAGCCAGCCTGCGCCGCAGAAATAACTTGCAGCGGCGGCAACGCGCTAGCGGGTGCACGTGCGGCCAGCAGGGCGCTGGTTACGGCGTGCAGTTGTGTGAGCGTTTGCTCTAGCTGCCCATCAGTATTCACTATATTTTTAATAGCTGCTTGAGCCCGGATTTGTTGGGCTAGCTGCACTTTTTGTATGGTTTTTAGCAGCCTGGCGGGCTGCACGGGCTTAAGCAGGTAGTCAATCGCCTGCGCTTCAAACGCGGCTACTGCGTACTGGTCATAAGCGGTAACGAACACCAGTGCCGGGAAGGGTTTGCTGTCCGCTTCAAGCGGCCACGCGTCAAGCAGCTCAGCCGCAGCTTCAAGCCCGGTCATGCCCGGCATTTGAATGTCAAAAAACAGCACATTGGGCTGCAGTGCCAGCGCCTGCGCTACGGCTGATGCGCCGTCGCCCACGGTGGCCACCACTTGCAGATCAGGCCAAGCGCGGGCCAGCTCGGCGCGCAGCGCTGCGGCCAGCAGGGGTTCGTCTTCAGCGATCAGGGCAGTTGTCATGGTTTTTGACTCGATCTTGCCTGCTCCCTCCCCTCCCGGGGGAGTGCTGGGGTGGGGGCGGGCACAGAACGGGAACCGCCAATGTGCTTGCCCCCATCCCTGCCTTCCCCCAGCGGGGGAAGGAGTAGTACAGCATCGTTTGTATAAGGAAAAGTGATCCTGGCCCTTGTAAATCGGGCGCCAGCAGCTCCTAATACGATAGTAGCCTGGTCGCCGTACGCGGCCTGCAAGCGCTCGCGCACTTGCGTTAAGCCAAAGCCTGCGCCGTCCTTCAGGCCAACGCCGCTGTCGATCACGTCCAGCACTATTGCGTCACCTTCACGGTGCGCAGTTATGGCAACGCTACCGCCTTCAATTTTGGGTTCCAGCCCGTGTTTAATGGCGTTTTCAACCAGCGGTTGCAGCAGCAGGGTGGGCACACTGTGGTTGGCCAATTCAGCGGGCAAGTCTAGTGAGTAAGCCAAGCGGGGCCCCATGCGCACCTGCATTAGCGCAAGGTAATCGCCAAGCCGGTCAAACTCGTTTTGCAGACTGTGGCTGGTAGCGCGCGATGCGCTTAAGGTGGCGCGCAGGTAGTCGATCAGACTATCGAGCATGGTGATGGCGCGTGTTGGGTCAGTGGCAATCAGTGCCCGCAAGTTAGCCAGGGTGTTGAACAGCATGTGTGGCTCTAGCTGGCTTTGCAGTAACTTTAGCTGGGCTTCGCTGGCTTGCCTGCGGGTGGTTTCAAGCTCGCGCGTCAGGTAATTGCTTTTACCCACAGCGTAAAAAAAGTAGCTTATGCCAATGCCTACGCTGGCCGTGAATAAAAACAGATACAGAACAAATCTGGGTTGGTTGGGCAAAAGCTCAAAGGTGGAGCGACCGCTGTAAGCGTCACCCGCGAGCGTACCGACAACAAAACCAAAGCAAACACCTACCAATATAGTGAGCACGCCGCGCCAGCCTCGCGGAAAGCCAAACGGCGACTTCACATCAATAAAAAACCGCGAAAAATCAATGACCAGCCACGAACTAAGGCCGGTGGCCAGCGAATAAGCCAGTTGCCCATCAAACCGCTGGCCGGGCTTGGCCAGCCACAACACCACTGCAATCACCGTGCAAAAACCAATGACGATAAGCGCATGCCGGGCCAGGCTGGGCGCGCTATCGCGCAGGTTTTGCAGGGCTGACCGATTGGTGTCAAGCATGGTGGCGGAGCGGGGTGAAGACATGCGCTTATTGTGCAGGCTCAATGCGCTTGCTGCGCTGGGTGTTTGATGACGTGGCCGTTGATTTCACTTGCGTAGCGGTCGGCGTTGTCGATCGAC
>JANOWB010000311.1:0-3898 GCA_031417695.1 Polaromonas sp. | reverse complement strand
GGGCGGCGCGGCCGGCAGCGGCCGGGGTCAATCCCCGAACATCTTCTGCTTCAGCTCACGCCGCTGCTGCGCCTCAAGAGACAAGCTAGCCGTTGGCCGGGCAATCAAACGCCCCACGCCGATAGGTTCGCCAGTTTCGTCGCAGTAGCCGTAGTCGCCTGAGTCAATGCGGCCAATCGACTGTTCGATTTTCTTAAGGAGTTTTCGCTCGCGGTCACGGGTACGCAATTCCAGCGCGTGTTCTTCTTCAATCGTGGCGCGGTCTGCTGGGTCGGGCACAACCACCGTGTCTTCGCGCAAATGCTCGGTGGTGGCGCCTGCGCTGTTGTGGATTTCTTGTTTGAGAACGCTGAGTTTGGCTCTGAAAAATGCCAATTGCTTTTCGTTCATGTATTCGGCGTCGGGCATGGCCTTGACTTCATCATCAGACAAAGCCTCAGCGGCTTTGGTATTCAAGTTGTTGGCTAGCTTGGGGTCTTTTTTAGCGGCCACGTGGGGCGGCGGTGCAATAACGCGTTCGATCATTGTTGAGTAACTGGCTTTGGCTGCGTCTGGCGCGTGAGTAGGCACCATGGGTGCGGGGGGAGGCATGTGCGCAAAAGCGCGGGAAGAGCTTCTGCGCCCTGGTTTGAGGGGCGGCGGTGGCGGCAAGCCGTTAGATGAAGGCGTCGCGCTGGGCAAAGCGGCTACCGGCGCAACAGCAACCGGTTTTTGGGCGGCTTTAGGAGCCGCCACAACTGGCGTTTTAGTGGGCGTTTTAGCAGTGGTTTTAGCCGACGCTTTCAGGTCCGATTTTGGGGCGCTTTTTGCAGGCGCTTTAACGGGTGCCGTCGCAGCCGCTTTTACCTTTTGCAAAGGCTTGGCGGCTGAAACTGCTTTTGCTGCTGGCCTGACCGCTGCTTTTTTGGCCGCGGTGGGCGCTGGCTTACTGGCAGATTTCGCTGCCGCAGTTTTGGTCAATTTTTTTGGGACTGGTTTGGCAACCGTTACTTTTTTAGCCGCTACCGGTTTGGCGGCGGGTTTCACTGCTTTTTTGGCGACCACTGCGGCTTTCGGTTTTGATTTCACGGGTGGGGCCAGTGCCTTCGTTTTTACAACGGGCTTGGCTACCAATTTAGGGGCTGGCTTGCCAGCTGGTTTTGCCGACTTTTTGGCAGGCACTGCTGGCTTCTTCAGGGCTTTTGCCGCGGCCTTGACTGGCAACTTCGACGCCTTGGGCGCTTTCACCGCTGACTTGGCTGCTGTTTTAGATTTCTTGATCTGCGCTTTCACTGAAGGTCTCCTCTGGGAAGCCGCCCCTTGGTAAGCCCGGGCGTAGGCGTCGGCTGAGTAATTCGGTCGGCGCGCGATTGTAGCGGCTGCTCAAGCTCGCGCCTTTTCCGCGCCTCAAAATGGCTCGTCAGTGCATTTTTAACGACTTTTTTATGCACTATTGCTCACCTGCATTAACGTTGCTTGGTTCAAACTTCGCTACCGTAATTTACACGTTTTACAAAACATGGCAATAGCCTAACTCAAACCAGGCATTGCTCAAGTCCCTGCATAAAAATATCTTTCGGCAGGTCAATACCAATGAACACCATTTTGCTGGTTTTGGCCTCGCCCACTGCCCAAGCTGGGCCCAAATCGCTGCCCATCAACTGATGCACGCCTTGAAAAATCACCTTGCAGTCGGTGCCTTCCATATTCAGCACGCCCTTGTAGCGCAGCATGCGCGGGCCGTAAATGTTGACAATCGCGCCTAAAAAGTCTTCCAGCTTGGCCGGGTTAAACGCTTTATCTGATCGAAACACAAAGCTTTTCACGTCATCGTCATGCGCGTGGTGGTGGCCTTTTTCTGCGCTATGGGACGGGTGGTCGCAATGCTCACCCTCGGCATGGTTGTGGCCTGAATGGTCGTGCCCGGCATGGTCGTCGGCCTTGAGAAAATCGGGGTCAATGTCCAGCTTGGCGTTTAAGTTAAAGCCGCGCAGGTCAAACACGTCGGCAATGGCCACTTCGCCAAAATGCACGGCCTTTTGGGGCGCGCGCGGGTTCATGTGGGTAAGGCGGTGCATTAGCGCTTTCACCTCGGCATCCGCCACCAGGTCGGTTTTGCTGATGAAAATCTGGTCTGCAAAGCCAATCTGGCGGCGCGCCTCTTGCCGGTCGTTCAGCTGGGTTTCGGCATGCTTGGCGTCAACCAGCGTCAAGATGGAGTCCAGCAGGTATTGCTCGGCGATTTCTTCGTCCATAAAAAACGTTTGCGCTACCGGTCCAGGGTCAGCCAGGCCGGTGGTTTCGATCACTACGCGGTCAAAAACCAGCTCACCTTTGCGCTTTTTCTCGGCCAATACTTGCAGAGTTTCGCGCAGGTCTTCGCGAATGGAGCAGCAAATGCAGCCGTTGTTCATCTGAATGATGTTTTCTTGCGTGTCGTTGACCAAAATTTCGTTGTCGATGTTTTCTTCACCAAACTCGTTTTCAATCACGGCAATTTTTTGGCCATGCGCTTCCGTCAAAATGCGCTTTAAAAGCGTGGTTTTGCCGGAGCCCAAAAAGCCGGTAAGAATGGTGACGGGAATCAAGCTCATAAAAATCCTGAGAATATAAATCTAATTTATCGGTTAGCGCCGATATGGGGTGAAAGCCTCGTAAGTCAAGGGCTAAGCGAGCTGCATCTGATTAAACAACGTACTTTATTAAAGAATAATCACTATTATATTAATAGCTGCTCGCGCCCGTATTTATTGGGCTATAAGGCTATTTAATGCTTGAAAACAGCCTTTTTTAGCTTCAAACTGGCTTTTTGACCAACACCAGCCCTTTCAGGTATTCGCCTTCAGGAAATGTCACCGTCATCGGGTGATCTGGTGCGCCGCCCATTCGCTCGGTAATGTAGGCGTCAACGCCTGCGTCCATGCCTGCACCGGCCACGATTTTGTGAAACAAATCAGCGCTTATGCCGCCCGAGCATGAATAAGTAAACAGCGCGCCGCCGGGTTCAAGCAACATCAACGCCAGGCGGTTAATGTCTTTGTAGGCTCGGGCCGCGCGCTCGGCGTGCGCCGCCGTCGGGGCGAATTTGGGCGGGTCGAGCACGATGGCATCGAACGTTACGCAGTCCTTCAGGTACTGGCGAAGGCAGGCGTTCACGTCAGCGTCGATCATGGTGGTGCGGGCGGCGTCAAAGCCGTTTAAGGCCACGTTGGCTTTTGCACGCTCAATTGCCGGGCCAGACGAGTCAATGGAGGTGACATGCGCCGCGCCGCCAGCCAACGCCGCCACCGTAAAACCGCCGGTGTAGCTGTAGCAATTGAGCACCCGCTTGAACCCCATGCGACGGGTGTACTGGCTGAACTTGTAGCGGCTGTCTCGTTGGTCTAAGTAAAACCCGGTCTTGTGCCCTTCGGCTACGTCAAGGCTCAACGTCCAGTCGTGCTCAGTTAAAACGATTTCTGTTGATCCAGACCCGGCCAGCCACCCGGTGGCCTCTGGCAAGCCTTCAAGTGCGCGAACACTTGCGTCCGACCTTTCATAAAGCCGCGTCAAGCCGGTTTGCTTGAGCAGCGCGTCCTTAATCACCCCTTTAAAGCGCTCTGAGCCGCAGCTGGAAAACTGCGCCACCAGCGTGTCTGCATAACGGTCGACCACCAGGCCGGGCAAGCCGTCAGACTCGCCATGAATCAGCCGCAGGCCATTACTTTGGATATCAAACAGACCCCTAGCCGAAATAGAACGGGCGCAAGCAGCTATGAAAAAAGAAGCGTCTATGCGCTGCGCCTCATCAAAACTCCACACTCGCGCGCGAATTTTTGATTGCGGGCTATACGCCGCCCAGCCTAAAAACTTGCCGTCGGCGCTTTCAACCCGCACCGTCTCGCCCGCATCGGCACTGCCCGTGGCAATGGCGCCATCA
>JANOWB010000310.1:0-2030 GCA_031417695.1 Polaromonas sp. | reverse complement strand
GCCCTTTCCAAGCGGCCAGCGGTTTCGAGTTCAACCACCAGGCGGGAGCCCTGCAGAGAAATCTTCTCGCCGTCTCTGGCGTGGCGCGCGTAAACCAAAAACGCCGTGCCCACCGCCAGCAATTCAGCCCAGGCAAATGGCATGACCAGCGTTGCGCCCTGAAACCAAAAAAACGTGGCAATACCAAGGGAAACCACGCAAAGCGACACAAACAGCGTCATCAGTTGAGCCGGTGATACCGAACAGTTGCGTTTTAAAAGCCATTGCACGCCGTCTTCGGGGCCAGAGTCGGCTGAAGAAGTGGCAAAGCGATAACTCGGCGGGGGGGGCTGCGAATGCGTTGGGGACACGATGTGCACTCAAAAATCAACAACTCAAAAACAAACCGTTTATTAAGCTGGCTAATGCGTGGGAATATACCCGTGGTCGACTGCCCAAAGTATAGCGGCGTTTGGCTCTGGCTCCTACCGAAATGCCCCGCAAATCCACCCGCCAGGCAGGTACATTAACCGCGCTTGGAATGGCCTGCCAACATGCTTCGCATGTCTTGCACTGACACCGAGCTAAGTGAGCTGACTTTTACCTTGGGCAGCGGCTTTAAGGCGTGGCCATAAATCACCTCAAACGTCAGCGACAGCCGCCCATCCGCGCCTACTGCCAAGTGCCGGGAAAGCGCGGCTTCTAGTTGCTTGCGCCAGGCTCGGCCCCGCAAAGCGGTAAATCGCGCGGGGTGAAAATTGCGCCCCAGCTCGGCCAGCTCAGCCAACAGGCGCGCGGGCGAATCGTAAGTCAAGGTGATGCGTTCCATGTCCATCACCGGCTCTGCAAAACCAGCCTGCACCAGCATGTCTCCCCAATCGTGCATATCGGTCAGGTCGTGCCCGGCGGGCGGCCACCCCAACTGTTGGTACACCCGGCGCAGCTCTACAGCAGTGTCTGGCCCGAGGCATGAAAACATTAAAAACCCACCCACCCGCAAAGCTGCATGCCACTCGGCCAGCAACGCCTGCGGCGCAGGCGCTTCGTGCAGCGCCATGTTGGCCCATAGCATGTCGACTGCGCCCGGTGGCGGCGCTTCAAAGCGGGTTTGTTTTTGACCCAACCCGACCAACTTCCACCACGGTTTTGCTATTTTTTCAATAGCTGCTCGCGCCCGATTTAATTGGCTTTCGACCACAAAACATGCTGATTTGGGGTACTTTTTAGCCAATTCGGCGTGGTTGTCGAGCCCACCGCGCACTGCTCCCCAGTGGGCCCACGCCTGGGGCTGCAGCTTGATCCATTGCAGGCGGTCGCGCATGCGGCTGGCTACCTCTTCATGCAGCCACGGCGAGCTGCTGGGCGCAATGCGCTGCCAGCGCGCCACCGCAGTCGCGTCAAGGGTCGGCGGCGCTTGGTCGGCGGCAGCTAGGGGTAAAAGCGGTGGTGGGGAAGGCATACTGGGCGGTGCGAAGCGCACGTTAGCCGAGAGTATATTGACTACCTCGCTGTGGCTCTGCGCCCTGCGCCTACAACCTCACCCGACAGCTAAATTTCGCATCTTCAAGTGTTCCGCCTTACCGTCAACCGACTTTTTCAACAATTCGGCTTGTCGCCGCTGACCCACCGCCTGCCCAGCCAGTGCGCGGTGTGCAAAAGTTGGCCTGCCGCACCGGTGTGCGGGGCATGCGTGGCGCGATTTTGTTCGGGGGCGCAGCGCTGCAGCCAGTGCGCCGTGGCCCTGCCCGCTGATTTATCGCTTGGCCAGGCCAGCCTGCGCAGCGTTTGCTTTGACTGCATCAAACAACCACCGCCGGTAAATAAAACGCTTGTGGCCGTTGACTACGCCTACCCATGGTCAGCGTTAATCACGCAATACAAATTTGCAGACCAACCCGGTTGGGCCGCTTTTTTCGCTAAATTAATGCTGGCCAACCCCGCTATTGGGCAGGTGTTTGACTCGCTTAGCCCAAGCGACGTGATTGTGCCAATCCCGCTGGCAACGCAGCGCCTGCAAACACGCGGCTTTAACCAGGCGTGGGAGCTGGCCA
>JANOWB010000309.1:0-2158 GCA_031417695.1 Polaromonas sp. | reverse complement strand
CGACGTCTTTTAGTTTTGGCAGCGTCAATCAGCTGCGCGTTTGCACCCGCCGTTGGCCTTGCGCAAACGTATCCGGCCAAACCGATTCGCCTCATCGTGCCTTTTCCGGCGGGCGGCGCCACCGATATTTTGGCAAGAGCGCTGTCGCAAAAGCTCGGTGAAAAAATTGGCCAAACCGTGGTGGTTGAAAACCGGCCCGGCGCGGGCGGCACGATTGGTGCCGACGCGGCGTCAAAATCGGCACCAGACGGCTACACACTGCTGGTGGCCACCAGCAGCACGCACAGCATAGGCCCAGCAGTCAACCCGAAAATTCCGTACAACGCAGAAGCTGATTTCACGCCGATTGCCTTTGTGGCGTCGTCACCCAACGTGGTGGTGGTGCCCAACACGCTGCCAGTTAAAACCATGCGCGAATTGATCGACTACGCACGCAAAAGCCCAGGCAAGCTGAACTACGCGTCTAGTGGTAACGGCACCATCGTGCACCTGACCACCGAGTATTTCAAAGCCCAGTCAGACACTTTTATTTTGCACATTCCCTACCGCGGCACTGCGCTGGCGATTCCTGATTTGGTCAGCGGCAAGGTTGATGTGATGTTTGACTCATTTGTGACGGGTATGCCGCATGTCAAAGACGGCAAACTGCGGGCGCTGGCCGTCACCAGTTTGAAGCGCACCGCACTGGCGCCCGATTTGCCAACAGTGTCTGAGGCGTTGCCGGGGTTTGAATCAGTTACCTGGTTTGGCCTGTACGGCCCGAAAGCACTGCCCGCTGACTTGACTGCCAAAGTCAACCAGGCAGTCAACGCGGCGCTGGCTGATGCAGACGTCAAAGAGCGTTTCGCCCGCTTGGGCGCTGAGCCCACCGGCGGCACGCCGCAAGCGTTTGCCAGCATGGTTAAAGCAGACAATACCAAGTGGAAGAAAATCATTGCTGATCGCAAACTGGTTGTTGAATAAACAAGCCGAGCCACCACACCAACTGCCAACTGCAAACTCCCAAGCGCCATGAACTTCAACTTCAACAACCCCTACACCACCACCCGCATACCCGTATTTGCCCGCAACGTGGTGTCTACCTCGCACCCGCTGGCGGCCACCGCTGGCCTGCGCATGCGGCTGCTTGGCGGCAACGCGGTGGACGCCGCCATTGCTGCGGCCGCCGCCATGACGATTGTTGAGCCGGTCAGCAACGGACTCGGCAGCGACTCGTTTTGCATCGTTTGGGACGGCAAAGCCCTGCATGGCCTGAACGCGTCTGGGCCTGCGCCGCAAGCGTGGACGCCAGAGTACTTTCACAGCAAGTACCCTGGGACCCACACCCCGCCCAAGCGCGGTATGGACTCTGTCACTGTGCCTGGCGCGGTGGCTAGTTGGGCAGCGCTCAGCGAGCGATTCGGCAAGCTGCCGTTTACTGACCTGATGCAGCCCGCCATCGAAATTGCCGAGCGCGGCTATTTGCTACCGCCCGTGGTGCAACAAAAGTGGGAAGCCGCCACACCTGAACTGCAAGGCCTGCCCGGCTTTGCCAATGCCTTTTTGCCACATGGTCGCGCGCCCGCAGTCGGCGAGCTGTTTCAATTCAAGGCGGCTGCCAAAGGCTTGCGGGCCATTGCCGAATCAAAAGGCCAAGCGTTCTACAAAGGCGCAATCGCTCAGGCAATTGTCAAATTTTCGCAAGCTAATGGCGGCAGTCACACGCTCAAAGATTTTGAAAACTACCAGCCAGAATGGGTCAAACCGATTGCCAAGCACTACCGGGGCTACACGCTGCACGAAATTCCGCCCAACGGCCAAGGTATTGCCGCATTGATTGCGCTCGGTATTTTGGGTAACTTTGATGTGGCCAGCCTGGCGCTAGACGGTGCGGACTCGCAGCACCTGCAAATTGAAGCCATGAAGCTGGCCTTTGCCGATGTGTACAAATACGTGGCCGACCCGTCGTCAATGGCGGTGACGCCCGAGCAAATGCTGGATGCCACTTATCTGGCCAGCCGTGCCAAACTGATCGACATGAAAAAGGCGCAAGATTTTGGTGCGGGCAATCCGGTCAAAGGCGGCACGATTTACCTCACCACCGCTGACGAAGACGGCATGATGGTCAGCTTTATTCAAAGCAACTACATGGGCTTTGGCTCGGGCTGTGTTGAACCTG
>JANOWB010000308.1:0-2215 GCA_031417695.1 Polaromonas sp. | reverse complement strand
GTGAAGGTGGTGAAAAACAAAGTGGCGTCACCGTTTAAAACGGCGGAATTCGACATCTTGTACGGGGAGGGCATCAGCAGGTTAGGCGAGGTGCTGGACCTCGGCGTAGCTGGCCACATCGTAGAAAAAGCCGGCGCCTGGTACGCCTTTAACGGCGAAAAAATCGGCCAGGGCCGCGACAACTCACGTGAATTTTTGAAAGAAAACCCAGAGTTAGCGATTGAAATTGAAAACAAAGTGCGCGAGTCACTTGGCATTCGCTTGATTGAGCCGGCAGTGAATGCCGCGCCTGAAAAAGCTGAGAAAACGCCGAAAGCCGAGAAGCCAGCCAAAGCCGCTGCAGCAGCCACGGCGTAAGGTAATTTAAGCTAAGTAGGCCTTTGGCGCAATAAATACGGGCGTAAACAGCTATGAACATAATAGCAACTAGCTGCTGCTCCGTGTCTGGCTTGACATGAGTGGACCTGAATCAACGAGGTCAAGCGACAGGCCAGCAACACCTGCGAAGTCGCCCGGGAAATCATCAAGTAAGGGCGGCTTCGCGTTGTCGCTCAAAGGCCGCGCCCTGCGGCTGCTCGCCGCGCGCGAGCAGTCCCGCAGCGAGCTTGAAAAAAAGCTAAAGCCCTTTGAGGAAACGCCCGGCCAAATCGCGCAGGTACTAGATGATCTGCAAGCCAAAGACTTCATCAGCGAAGCGCGTGTAGTTGAATCGGTCATCAACCGCCGCCAAGCCAAGCTGGGCGCATCGCGCATTCGCCAAGAGTTATTTAGCAAAGGCATCGACAAAGAAGCGGTAGTTGAAGCCATGGCAGGCCTGAAAGCCACCGAACTAGACCGTGCCAAAGAGCTGTGGCAAAGAAAGTTCGGAGCCAGGTCAGACGGCCAAGTACCAGACCGCGCCGCCCAAGCCAAGCAAATGCGCTTTTTGGCGGCGCGCGGGTTCAGTGGCGACGTGATTCGGCGGGTACTGGCTGCGCCGGACGATGAGTAATTGATCCCGAAAATGCTTTCGGGCATCATTTTTCAGCATAGAACCGAACTGTAGCCCAATGACTTCGGGCGCAGACAGCTATTAAATTAGAAGCGCTTGACTTGTTTTAAATTAACTTCTCGAGGGAGCAACTTGGTTGATGCTCGCCCTTTTACAGCACAGAGATATAATCTGGCTAGTTTATTAGACTAGTCAAATATTATGCAAAATACCGTTCAACCCAGCAAGACCGCACCCTGGCGGCTTCAAGACGCTAAAGCGCAGTTCAGCGCGTTGGTAGACAACGCCATGCGCGGCGTGCCCCAGCACGTGACTCGCAGCGGCAAGCGTGCTGTGGTCGTCTTGTCAGAGCTTGATTTTGAAGCCTTGCAGCGCAGCGCGGCCGGTCGGCCACATGCTTCGTTGAATTTTGTTGAGCACTTGTTGGCGATACCCAAAGTTGCGGCCGCTGACGAGTCGAATGCACCGCACCTGAATGTGCAGCCACGGGATGTTGATTTTTCATGATTTTGCTAGACACCGTGGTGCTGTCTGAGCTGCGTAAAAACAGACCCAATGCGGGTGTGCTTGGCTACTTAAAAGCGCAGGTGCCAGAGACGGTTTTTTTAAGCGCCATGACGATTGGCGAGATCCAGGCTGGCATTGAAAAACAGAAAAGCGTAAGCCCGGCATTCGCCGAAGAGCTGTCGCAATGGTTGTCTTTAATGGAGCTGCAGTTCGCTCAATTCATCTTGCCCGTTACGCCCGCCATCGCCAAGCTGTGGGGGCGGTTGTGTGTGCAAACCGGCAACAAGGGCATCGACAATCTCATTGCCGCAACGGCGCTTGCGCACAACTTGACCGTTGTCACGCGCAACGTCAAAGAGTTTGAAGTCGCAGGCGCGCGAGTGTTTAATCCATTTGTTGCAGAAGCCGCTTAAACACGCATTTGCAGGCCGTTTTAGGCACTATTAAGTGCTGAAACTGAATAAATACGCGCGCAAGCAGCTATTAAATAAAGAGCAAATGAAATGAAAACGTGCAAGCCTTCCTGATCTCAACCGGCATTGTTGCCCTGGCCGAAATGGGCGACAAAACCCAGTTGCTGGCCCTTGTGCTGGCTGCGCGATTCAAAAAGCCGTGGCCCATCGTGCTGGGTATTTTTGTAGCAACAGTGCTTAACCACGCCATGGCCGGCGCGCTGGGCGCCTGGGTCACCACACAAATCAGCCCCCAAACCCTGCG
>JANOWB010000307.1:0-12227 GCA_031417695.1 Polaromonas sp. | reverse complement strand
GGCGCAATCGCCGACAGCGTCAAAGACTGCCTGCGCTGCGGCAAATGCAAACCGGTGTGCGCCACCCACGTGCCGCGCGCCAACCTGCTGTACAGCCCGCGCAACAAGATTTTGGCCACCTCGCTGCTCGTTGAAGCGTTTTTGTATGAAGAGCAAACCCGGCGCGGCGTGAGCATCAAACACTGGCAAGAATTTGAAGACGTGGCCGACCACTGCACCGTGTGCCACAAGTGTTTGAGCCCGTGCCCGGTCGATATTGACTTTGGCGAAGTCTCGATGAACATGCGTAACCTGCTGCGCAAAATGGGTCAAAAAACCTTTCGGCCCGGCAACGCGGCGGCGATGGTTTTCTTGAACGCCACCAACCCGCAAACCATCAAGTTCATGCGCAGCGCGATGGTTGATGTCGGCTTTAAAGCGCAGCGCCTGGCCAACAATTTGTTCAAGCGCTTGGCACGCAAACAAACTGAAAAGCCGCCCGCCACAAAAGGTGCGGCGCCGATCAAAGAGCAGGTGATTCACTTCATTAACAAGAAAATGCCCGGCGGCCTGCCCAAGAAAACCGCACGCGCTTTGCTCGACATTGAAGACAAAGACTACGTCCCCATCATTCGCAACCCGAAAGCCACCACGGCTGAAACGGAGGCGGTGTTTTACTTCCCCGGTTGCGGTTCTGAGCGGCTGTTCAGCCAGGTCGGTTTAGCCACGCAGGCCATGCTGTGGCACACAGGCGTGCAAACCGTATTGCCGCCTGGCTACCTGTGCTGCGGCTACCCGCAAAAAGGCAGCGGCCAGTTCGACAAGGCCGACAAAATCATCACCGACAACCGGGTGCTGTTTCATCGGGTGGCCAATACGCTGAATTACCTGGACATCAAAACCGTGGTGGTGAGCTGCGGCACCTGTTATGACCAGTTGCAGGGCTATGAGTTTGACAAGATTTTCCCCGGCAGCCGGATCATTGATATTCACGAATATTTGCTTGAAAAGGGCGTGACGTTGCGACCTGAAAACGGTGACGGCAACGGTTATTTATTCCACGACCCGTGCCACAGCCCGATGAAGCTGCAAGAACCGATGAAAACCGTCAAGGCGCTGCTGGGTGACAACGTGCTGAAGAACGAGCGCTGCTGCGGTGAGTCCGGCACGCTGGGCGTGACCCGGCCTGACATTTCTACCCAGGTGCGGTTTAGAAAAGAAGAAGAATTGCAAAAGGGTGAAGCACAGCTACGAGAGTTAATGGGAAGCTCCGCAAGCGGCGCGGGCGCAATCGCTGAAAAACAAAACGTCAAGATTCTGACCAGCTGCCCCAGTTGCCTGCAAGGCTTGTCGCGCTACCAGGACGACATGAAAAACGGTTTGCTGGAAGCCGATTACATCGTCGTTGAAATGGCCAATCAAATACTCGGCAAAGACTGGCTGCAGACCTATGTCGATTCGGCCAATCATGGTGGTATTGAACGGGTACTGGTGTGACGATAGCTGGTTGCCCACTGTGCGAAACAGACGGGGGCCTGCTGATTTTCAAGAACGATCAGTTTCGTGTGGTTCGGGCTGATGAAGCAGGTTTTCCGGCGTTTTACCGTGTGGTGTGGAATCCGCATGTGCCGGAATTCTCGAGCCTGTCCTCAGATGAACGAAGTGCCTGTATGAACGCCGTAGTGCTGGTTGAAAAAACCTTACGCGAGCAACTGCAGCCGACCAAAGTCAACCTGGCTGCATTGGGTAACGCCGTGCCGCATTTGCATTGGCACGTGGTTGCCCGGTTTGATTGGGACAGCCACTACCCCGGGTCTGTTTGGGCTGCGCCGCAACGGGCAGCTTCCGCAGACAAACTCGCCGCCCTGTCGGCGCAGTGTGAGCAGGTTAACCGCTTGCTTGCTGCACGGCTGACGGGCTGACTTTTCAAAGCACACAGCATGGCCGACTCACAAACAACTTCACCCACCCCTACCGCGTTGACCGTTCACAGCCAGTCTCGTGTGCTGGAGATCACTTTTTCCGACGGTGTGGCTTTCAAAATTCCCTTTGAATTGATGCGCGTGTACTCTCCGTCTGCAGAAGTGCAAGGCCACGGCCCGGGTCAGGAAGTGCTGCAAACAGGCAAACAGGATGTTCTGATAACTGAGCTGACGGCGGTGGGTAATTACGCAGTCAAGCCGGTTTTCAGCGATGGGCACGACACAGGTTTGTTCACTTGGCCCTATTTGTACAAATTAGGCAGTGAGCAAAGCACGTTGTGGAGCGAGTATTTGCGGAGATTGGCTGCAGCTGGCGTACAAAGAGCCCAGCCCATGAGCGCGCCCGCTGGCTCAGCGTGCAGCAGTACATAAACCTACTAACCCAAGCCTGTTGTTTTTTTACGCCTACGCGTAGTCCAACACGCCAATAACCTGAAGCAATACAGGGTTGTAACCGCCGTTAGGTGAAATGCCCTTTACGATTTAGCCATGAGCAGCACCCACTTCGGTTTTCAGTCAGTTGAAGAGCAAGACAAAGCGTCCCGCGTCCGCGGCGTGTTCGACTCTGTCGCGTCTAAATACGACGTCATGAATGATTTGATGTCTGTCGGCATGCACCGTGCATGGAAGGCCTATACCGTGCTGGTAGCCAACGTCAAAAGCGGTCAAAAAGTGCTGGACATTGCAGGCGGCACCGGCGACTTGGCGCTGGCCTTTGCGCCGAAAGTGGGCAGTACAGGGCAGGTTGTGCACACCGACATCAATGAAGCCATGTTGCGCGAAGGCCGCAACCGGCTGCTGGACGCCGGGGTCAGCCTGCCAACGCTGGCCTGTGATGCAGAGCATTTGCCCTTTGCCGACGCGTACTTTGATGTGGTCACGGTTGCTTTCGGCCTGCGCAACATGACTCATAAAGACGCGGCCCTGCTGGAGATGAGTCGGGTGCTCAAGCCAGGCGGCAAGCTGCTGGTATTAGAGTTTTCCAAGGTGGCGAAGCCCCTTGAGAAGATTTACGATTGGTATTCGTTCAAAGTTTTGCCGAAACTGGGCAAACTGGTTGCTAACGACGACGCTAGCTACCAGTACCTTGCCGAGTCGATTCGGATGCATCCGGACCAAGACACACTAAAGGCCATGATGCTTAAAGGCGGCTTTGGTCATGTGGACTATCACAACCTGTCTGGCGGGGTGGTGGCATTGCATGTTGCAATCAAGCGTTGAAGAATTTTTTTTGGATTTTGGTTTTACTAGTTACTGCAAACCTGTTTAAGGAGCTGTCATGAAAATGTGGTCTATCGTTGTTTCTTGCGCGCTGGCTGTCACGATGCTGCTGGCTGGTACAACCGCCGAGGCCGCCAAACGCATGGGCGGTGGCAACTCGATGGGGCAACAGTCGTCAAACGTGACTAAGCGCGAAGCGGCCCCACCGGCTGCTACGCCAGCCGCACCTGCTGCTGCTGGTGCCGCAGCCGCTGCCGCGCCGAAAAAGCCGTGGGGCGCGATGCTTGGCGGTTTGGCTGCTGGCCTAGGTTTGGCATGGCTAGCTTCATCGCTGGGCTTAGGCGGCGCAGTCGGCCAGATCATCATGTTTGCCTTGCTGGCGCTGGTTGTTATGGTGGTGGGCGGGTTTTTGTATCGCAAGTTCAAAGGCGGCAGCGCTGCACCGGCCAAATCCCCGTTCGCCTTTCAGGGCGCGAGCGACGCCACCACGCCCAGAAATTACAGCCCACAAAATGTCGGCAACGATTCATCTGCTCGCCCTTGGGAGCGTAACAGCATGGCTTTTGAGGCAAACACGCAACCCGCCGGTTCGGGCTCCATGATCGGTTCTGGCCTGGCAGGCTCGCAAACTTGGGGCGTGCCAGACGGCTTTGATGCGGATGGCTTTCTCAAAGCCTGCAAAGCCAATTTCTTGACTTTGCAAGACGCTTGGGACAAGTCTGACATCAACAATCTGCGCATCATGATGACTGACGAAATGCTGGGCGAAATTAAAACCCAACTGGCTGAGCGTGAGTCTCACACCGGCGCCGGTGTGAATAAGACAGACGTGCAAATGCTGGACGCCAAGCTGCTCGGCATCGAGGAAATGAGCGACAAATACATGGCCAGCGTAGAGTTTTCGGGCATGATCCGCGAAGATATGTCGGCTGGCGCGAGCCCGTTCCGTGAGGTCTGGAACATGACCAAACCAAAATCTGGTGCAGGCGGCTGGCTGGTTGCCGGAGTTCAAGCCTTGCAATAAATGACTTGTTAGCCCCTCGGGGTTAAATATTCCGTCAAAATCGGGAACGTATGAATAACACGTTCCCTTTTTCGTTTTTAGACTCCTTGATCACTCGCTTTCAGCCACCCGCATGGGTCGTTGCTGAAACGCAGCAGCGTTTGGTACTTTTTTTAAATCACGTTTTGATGCAAGAAAAAGAGGCACAAGACCGCTTGCGGCGCAAAAAGGGCAGCGTTTTGCATATTCGCTGGGGCCTGTTTGGGCTTGATTTGCTGGTGACCAATGCAGGCTTGCTTGACTGCGCGCCTGCTGATGCCAAGCCTGATTTGTTGATGGCAGTCACTTCAGACTCGCCGCTTGATGTGATTCAGACGCTGGTGGCAGGCAAAAGTCCCCCGGTAAAAATTGAGGGCGACGTGCAGCTGGCTGCCGAAGTGGGCTGGCTCGCTGAAAACTTGCGGTGGGATTTTGAAGAGGATTTGTCCCGCATTTTGGGCGACGTGCCCGCCCACGCGTTGGCGGATGCCGCACGCCGGTTGGCCACTGGGCTACGGCAGTTTCTTGCTTCAGCACCGGGCAGCCCCTTTACCCGCGACGCTGCTAGCGGCGCGTCCAGCAGTGCCGTTAAGGCTGCACCATGAACCGGACATTCAGGGGCATATTTATCGTCTGGACGGTGCTGCGATTTGGCCTTGACGAGCTGGTGCTGTCCGGTTTCCAAAAGCCTTGGATACGCCTGCTTAGGCGAATCGTCTCAATAGGCCGCAACCTGCGCGCGCCGCGCGGAGAGCGCCTGCGCGAAGCGCTGGAAAGTCTGGGGCCGATTTTCGTCAAGTTTGGACAAGTGATGTCAACCAGGCGGGATTTGCTGCCTCCCGACATTGCCGATGAGCTGGCGCGGCTGCAAGACCGCGTGCCGCCATTCGAGTCCAGCTTGGCGGTGGCAATTATTGAAAAAGCTTTTGGCCGGCCCCTAGACAAAATATTCACCAGTTTTGATCTCAAGCCGATTGCCAGCGCATCGATTGCGCAAGTTCACTTTGCCGTGTTGCCAAGCGGGCGTGAAGTAGCGGTCAAAGTGCTGCGGCCCAACATGAAGCCCGCTATTGAAAAAGACCTGGCGCTGATGCACATGATGGCCGGTTGGGTAGAGCGGTCTTCGGCTGACGGCAAGCGCTTAAAGCCGCGCGAAGTCATTGGTGAGTTTGACAAATATTTGCACGACGAGCTGGATTTACTGCGCGAAGCGGCCAGCGGCGCGCAATTACGCCGCAACATGAAAGGCCTTGATCTGGTCATGATCCCCGAGATGATTTGGGACTACTGCATGCCCGACGTGATGGTGATGGAGCGCATGAAGGGCGTGCCGATTGGCCAAACTCAGCGCCTGCGCGATGCGGGCGTCGATATGCAAAAACTCGCGCGCGATGGCGTAACGATATTTTTCACCCAGGTGTTTCGTGATGGCTATTTCCACGGTGACATGCACCCGGGCAACATACAGGTCAGCCTGGAGCCCGCCACGTTTGGTCGCTATATTTCACTCGACTTCGGCATTGTTGGCACGTTAACTGAGGTAGATAAAGAATACCTGGCGCAAAATTTCTCATCTTTTTTCCGGCGGGATTACAAACGCGTTGCTGAGCTGCACATTGAATCTGGATGGGTGCCCGCTACCACGCGAGTCGATGAGCTGGAAGCAGCGATTCGCGCCTGCTGCGAGCCGTATTTTGATCGCCCACTCAAAGAAATATCGCTGGGTTTGGTGCTGATGCGGCTGTTTCAAACCTCACGGCGCTTTCATGTCGAGATTCAGCCCCAACTCGTGCTGCTGCAAAAAACGCTGCTCAACATCGAGGGGCTAGGCCGCGAGCTTGACCCTGATCTGGATTTATGGAGTACCGCCAAGCCGTTTTTAGAAAAGTGGATGCTGGAACAAATCGGCCCTGAAAAGCTGCTGGCGCAACTCAAAGCTGAAGCACCGTCTTACGCCAAGCTGTTGCCCGGCTTGCCGCGTTTGCTGTCCCAGTACCTTAAAGAGCGGCCAAGCTCCTATCACCGCGAGCTTATTGAGCTGCTTGCAGAGCAAAAAAGAACCAATAAGCTGCTGCAAGGCATCGTTTACGGCGGTGTGGGTTTTCTGCTCGGCCTGGTGGCCATGCAGGTGATTTTGAGGGTAAGGCTTTTTTAGGCTAACCCTTATAATTGAAGGCTTTGCTTAGCGGCAATGGATGCCGCGCTTACCCCAAGAATTGCCTTACACCATGCCAATTTACGCCTACAAATGCGACTCCTGCGGGCATGCAAAAGATGTTTTGCAAAAGATGTCAGACGCCCCGTTGGTAGATTGCCCTCAGTGCGGTGCTGCCGCGTTTAAAAAGCAGCTCACGTCGGCAGGATTTCAGCTCAAAGGCTCTGGCTGGTACGTCACGGATTTTCGTGATGCTAAATCGGATGGTAAAGGCGGCGCTGACAAAGCCAAAGAAGGAGCCGGTACCGACAAGGCGGCCACCCCTGCCGGCAACGGTTCTGACGCCGCCCCTGCGAAACCCGATGCCGCAGCGCCGTCAACTGCTTCAGCGCCCGCACCCGCTGCAACCGCCACCACAAGCCCCGCGGCCAGCCCGGCGCTGGCGCCCAAGGCAGCCAAGTGATGGCAGCCATTCGCAAGTGGCTCCTCGCTGGTTTGCTGGTGCTGGTTCCGCTGGCGATCACGGTGTGGTTGCTGAACTGGTTTGTTGCCACGCTAGACCAAACACTTCAAATTCTTCCGGGCAACTGGCACCCCGACAAGCTCATCGGTTTTCACATTCCTGGTTTTGGTGTGTTGCTGGCGCTGGGCATTGTGCTGGTAATTGGTGCCATTGCGAGTAATTTCTTCGGTAAAAAACTGGTCAGCTGGTGGGATTTGCTGCTTAACCGCATTCCCATCGTTCGGTCAATTTACTCAAGCGTCAAGCAAGTCTCTGACACCCTGTTTTCTGAGAACGGCAACGCGTTTAGAAAAGCTCTGCTGGTGCAGTGGCCACGCGAAGGCGTGTGGACGATTGGTTTTCAAACCGGCACACCCGGCGGCGATGTGGTCAATCATTTGTCGGGCGACTATTTAAGCGTGTACGTTCCCACCACGCCCAACCCAACGGGCGGCTACTTCGTCATGCTCAAACGTCAAGACTGCATTGAGCTAAAAATGAGCGTTGACGAAGCGCTTACCTACGTCATTTCAATGGGTGTTGTGGTGCCCGGTAGTGCCGCCACCTACAAGCCTAAATAATAAGTTCAGGCAATACGCTCAAGTCGCCAACCCCAAGTAACTTCAATCTAAATTTATGACTTCCCAAATGCGTTCAAACTATTGCGGTCTGGTGACCGAAGCCCTGATGGGCCAAACCGTTTCATTGTGCGGCTGGGTCAATCGCCGGCGTGACCACGGCGGCGTGATTTTTGTTGACCTTCGTGACCGCGAGGGTTATGTACAAGTCGTTTGCGATCCTGACCGTGCTGATATGTTCAAAACAGCAGAGGGCGTGCGCAATGAGTTTTGCATTCAGGTCAAAGGCTTGGTGCGGGCACGACCTGAAGGCACCGTGAACGATGGCCTGAAAAGCGGCAAGATAGAAGTGCTTTGTCAGGAAATGACCGTGCTGAACCCGAGCGTCACGCCGCCTTTTCAGCTAGACGACGACAACCTGTCTGAAACCACCCGCCTGACGCACCGCGTGCTCGATTTGCGCCGGCCGTACATGCAAAACAACCTGATGCTGCGTTACCGCGTGGCGATGGAAACCCGCAAGTTTTTGGACGCCAACGGATTCATTGATATTGAAACTCCGATGCTGACCAAGAGCACACCCGAAGGTGCGCGCGATTATTTGGTGCCCAGCCGCGTCAACGAAGGTCACTTTTTCGCACTGCCGCAAAGCCCGCAGCTGTTTAAACAGTTGCTGATGGTTGCTGGCTACGACCGCTACTACCAAATCACCAAATGCTTTCGCGACGAAGACTTGCGCGCCGACCGGCAACCTGAATTCACGCAGATCGATATTGAAACGTCCTTCATGGGCGAGCAAGATATTCGCGACATGTTTCAAGGCATGATCACCAACATTTTCAAGACTGTACTTAATACCGATCTAGGTGAATTTCCGGTCATGGCTTACGGAGAAGCCATGCATCGCTTTGGCTCTGATAAGCCCGATTTGCGCGTGAACATGGAGTTCACCGAGTTAACTGACGTCATGGCGGATGTTGACTTCAAGGTGTTCAGCGTTCCCGCTACCACAGTGGGTGGCCGAGTGGTCGCGCTGCGGGTTGCAGGCGGCGCGGAAATGCCGCGAAGCGAGATTGACGGCTACACCGAATTCGTCAAAATTTACGGCGCCAAGGGGCTGGCGTGGATCAAGGTTAACGACGTGGCTAAGGGCCGCGAAGGCTTGCAAAGCCCGATTGTTAAAAACATTCACGATGCCGCACTTACTGAAATTCTCAAGCGCACCGGCGCGGCCAATGGCGACTTGATTTTCTTTGGCGCTGACACGGCCAAGATTGTGAACGACAGCATCGGTGCGTTGCGCCTCAAAGTGGGTTTGAGCGCTTTGGGTAAAAAGCTCGGGCTGTTCACTGCGGGCTGGAAGCCATTGTGGATAGTTGACTTTCCCATGTTCGAGCACGACGAAGCCAACAACCGCTGGAGCGCTGTTCACCACCCGTTTACCGCGCCCAAAGACGGCCACGAAGACTGGATGGACACAGACCCTGGCAAGTGCATCGCTAAGGCCTACGACATGGTGCTCAATGGTTGGGAGCTGGGCGGTGGCTCAGTACGTATTCACCAAGCCGACGTGCAGAGCAAAGTGTTCAATGCCCTGAAAATTGGCCCTGAAGAAGCGCAAGAAAAGTTCGGTTTCTTGTTAGACGCGCTGCAGTACGGTGCGCCGCCGCACGGCGGCTTGGCCTTCGGCTTGGACCGCATTGTGACCATGATGACCGGCGCCGAGTCGATTCGCGATGTAATTGCCTTCCCCAAAACCCAGCGCGCGCAGTGCTTGCTTACCCATGCGCCGAGTCCAGTCGATGAAAAGCAACTCAAAGAGCTGCATATTCGCTTGCGTGCGCCGGCCGCAGCCTAACGCTGCAGCGCAAGCCCTGCTTCACGCTGCAGCCAGTGGGATGACCTGTGCGCCTGGCGCGGGTAAAGCGCTGCAGTGAATTTTAAAATTCCAGAGTCCGTGCTGGTGGTCATTCACACGCCAGATGCGAACGTGCTGCTTATTGAGCGAGCCGATCACCCTGACTTTTGGCAATGCGTGACCGGCTCCAAAGACTTTTTGAGCGAGGCACTGCTCGACACTGCAATCCGCGAAGTCGCCGAAGAAACAGGTATCAAAGCCAACGCAGCGGCCTTTGTGGATTGGGCGGTAGCAAATGTTTACGAAATTTATCCAGCGTGGCGGCATCGCTACGCACCGGGAATAGTGCGCAACACGGAGCATGTTTTCAGTTTGTGTGTTCCAAGCGGCACGCAGGTGGTGTTAAGCCCCACCGAGCACACGGCGCTTAAATGGTTGCCTTATCGAGACGCTGCAGATGCTTGCTACTCCCCTTCCAATGCTGAGGCCATACTGATGCTGCCCCGATTCATGGCATAAGCTGCCTGGGGGTTTCGGGTCATTTCTGTCGTAACCTAGGCCATGCCTTCCAGCTATCAACGCGATAAAAAAGCACAGCATATTGCTGAAAACCTGCGCCTGTTTGAAGGCAGTCGCGAGTACTTTCCTGCGTTGGTGCAAGCCATTGATGGAGCGCAATCGTGGGTGCAGCTAGAAACCTATTTGTTCGATGTTTTTGGCTCGGGTGCAGACGTCGCAAACGCTTTGGCTCGCGCGGCACAGCGCGGCGTGACTGTGCAGGTGCTGGTCGATGGCATTGGCTCTGCAGCACTGCCTGCCGAGTGGCAGCAAAAAATGCACAGCGCTGGCGTTGACTGGTGTGTGTATTCGCCGTTAGCGTCAAGCTGGGGAATATTAAGGCCACTGGCGTGGCGCCGGTTGCACCGCAAGTTGTGCGTGATTGATCAGCGCATCGTGTTTTGCGGCGGCATCAACATCCTCGATGATTTTCACGACCCGAATTACGGCCCCCTTGCCGAGCCGCGCTTTGATTTCGCCATTTCAGCCACAGGCGAACTTGCCGTTGATGCGGCTGAAGCTGTCACGCTGCTGTGGTGGCGGGTGCAGGCGGGCTACAGTGCCCGGCAGCGCAATTTAGGCACCGCGTGGGACGAATTTAAGGCAGCGGGCTACGGCGGCCGTTCCGGTAGCGCACTGGAGGCCGCCGGGCCGATCACCATCGCAAACCCACTGCCCGTGATTCACGCCGCCCTGGTGCTGCGCGACAACCTGCGTAACCGCAGCAGCATTGAAAAAAGTTACCTCAAAGCCATTGGCCATGCGCGGCAAGACATCGTGATTGCCAACGCCTACTTTTTACCCGGCGGCAAGTTGCGCCGCGCGCTAATAGGCGCAGCGCGGCGAGGCGTGAAAGTAACGGTGCTGCTGCAAGGCAAGTACGAGTACTTTATGCAGTACCACGCGTCCCGCCCGGTGTACGACGCTTTGCTCAAAGAGGGTATTGAAATTCACGCTTACGCACAAAGCTTTTTGCATGCCAAGGTTGCAGTCATTGACGGCCATTGGGCCACGGTAGGCTCGTCCAATCTTGACCCCTTGAGCTTGCTGCTGGCGCGTGAAGCGAATGTGGTCATTGAAGGCGCAGCGTTTGCACACGAGCTGCGCGACTGCCTGCACAACGCGGTGGCGCTGCAAGGCGGCCGCATTGAATACGCCGCGCACATGGGCAGGCCGCGCACCCAACGCCTGCTCGATTGGTTTGCATATGGCGTGATGCGGGGCTTGCTGTGGATTACTGGCAAGCGGTATTAGGTAAGCAAGCGGTGTGGGGCCAACGTTAAGCAGGAAAGGACTCGTGCAAGATTTGATTGTTCAAAGGCCAGAAGGGCTGTATTGCCCACCCGGCGATTTTTATATTGACCCGTGGCGGCCGGTGGCGCGCGCCGTTATCACGCACGCCCACGCAGATCACGCACGTACGGGTCACGGGCATTACCTTGCCGCTGCGCCGGCTGAGGGCGTGTTGCGGTCGCGTCTGGGTGCAAACATCGCGATGCAAAGCCTGCAATACGGCGTGCAGGTCACACACAACGGCGTATCGGTTTCGTTGCACCCGGCAGGGCATGTGTTGGGCTCGGCGCAGGTTAGGCTGCAGCATGGTGGGCAAATCTGGGTGGCCAGTGGCGACTATAAAGTTGCGCCAGACAAAACCTGCGCACCGTTTGAGCCGGTACGCTGCGATGTGTTCATCACCGAATCAACCTTCGGCTTGCCGATTTACCGCTGGCGTGACGATGCAGAAGTGTTTGCTGAAATCAACGCCTGGTGGGCGGCCAACGCAGCTGTGGGGCGCGCCAGCGTACTGATGTGCTACAGCTTTGGCAAAGCGCAGCGGATTTTGAGCGGCGTAGACCCGTCGATTGCGCCCATAGTGGTACACAGCGCGATTCAAACCCTCAACACCGCTTACCGCGCGGCAGGCGTGAATTTGCCTGAAACCAAATTGGTGACCGAAGTTGTTGATCCAGCAGACTTCAAACGCGCGCTGGTGCTGTGCCCACCGAGTGCTGCGTCGTCTCCCTGGGCCAAGCGCTTTGGCGACTTCAGTGATGCGTTTGCCAGCGGCTGGATGCAACTGCGCGGTGCGCGGCGCAGGGGCAGCTACGACAAAGGCTTTGTACTGAGTGACCACGCCGACTGGCCCGGGCTGATGGGCGCGATTGGTGCCACGGGTGCCAACCGAGTCATCGTTACGCACGGCAGCATTCCCGTCATGGTGCGGTACTTGACTGAGCAAGGCCTGCAAGCTGAGTCATTTCACACCGAATACGGTGACGACGCAGCCGATGAAAAAGCCGAATCAGCAGTGCCCGCATGAAGCACTTCGCCAATTTGTTTTCAGAGCTGGAC
>JANOWB010000306.1:0-2046 GCA_031417695.1 Polaromonas sp. | reverse complement strand
GGTGCCGGTGGCCTTCCTCGCCTCGGCCTTGATGGGTGCCGCGCTGGAGCGCAGTGTGATCCGCTTCCTCTATGGCCGCCCGCTGGAGACGCTGCTGGCCACCTGGGGTATCAGCTTGATGTTGCAGCAACTTGTGCGCAGTTTTTTTGGCGCGCAAAACGTCGGCGTTGAAAACCCGAGCTGGATGAGCGGCGGCGTGCAGGTGCTGGGCAACCTTTCGCTGCCCTACAACCGCATCATCATCATCGGTTTTGCGTCACGCCACGCACAAACAGGCCCAGCCGCGTTTTGCTGATGAGCCACGCCATGCCCAGCAGCACCGCAATCGCAAAACCAATGATGACCAGGCGGTTGTAAGGCAGCGACAGATTGCCCAGCACCTGCACGCCACCGCTCATCCACACCGGGTTTTCAACGCCGACGTTTTGCGCGCCAAAGATGGTGCGCACCGATTGCATGAGGATCAAACTGATGCCCCAGGTGGCCAGCAGCGTCTCAAGCGGGCGGCCATATAAAAAGCGAATCACCGTGCGCTCCATGGCTGCGCCCACCAGAGCAGACGCCATGAAGGCTACCGGAATCGCCGCGATCAAATACCAGTCAAACGCGCCAGGCAAATATTGGCGAAAGACTGTTTGCACAACGTAAGTAGCGTAAGCGCCGATCATGATCAACTCGCCATGCGCCATGTTAATGACGCCCATCAGCCCGTAGGTGATGGCCAGGCCGAGTGCGGCCAACAGCAAGATAGAACCCAAGCTGATGCCGGTGAACATCACGCCCAGCGTTTCACCCAAACCCAAAGATGATTTGATTTTGGCCAACGACGCTTGGAGTTGTGCTTTGACTTCGGCGTCGTCTTCCAGCTTGAAGCGCTCATTGAGCAGCAATTGCGTTGCTGGGTCTTTGCTTTCGCTAAGGGCTTTGGCGGCTTCCAGGCGCTTGGCTTTGTCTGTGCTGCCCAGCAGCGCCGCTGCGCGTGCCAAGCCGAGCTTGGCTTTTAAATCGGGGTTGACCTCCGCGGCCAGTGCCTTGTCGAGCAAGGCGAGTTTGGATTCGTCCGGGTCTTTGAGCAGCGACGCTATCGCCTCGCCACGCAGCTTGTCGTCTTTTGAAAACAGCTTGAGGATGGCTTGCGCACCATCGAGCTCACCGCGCATTCGGTTATTGCTGATCACGTCTTCAGCACCATCGGGCAGCGTAACTGCTTGGCCCGTAACTGGGTCAGTCGCTTTGCCGTCACGCACGATGAAAACTTTGTCGCCTACGGTTTTGACGGCATCGTCAGCCAGCGCCTGAATAAACGCCGCTGTTTTGTCGTCTGCCTGAACGATAGCTTTGTTCAACGCCGCAATGCGTGTGTCAGCATCGCCGACCGCCATGCCTTGCGCTTCTTGCAGTGTCAACGCAAGCGCAGGTGTTGAAAGCAGCAAGCCGAGGCACAGCCCGACTGCGCAACTTATTTTTTGAATCATAAAAAACCTGAAAACATGAAAGGCAGCCGAAGCTGCCTTTCATGCGCTAGAACTCAACGGAGTTTAAGAGGGGAAACGCTCAAGCCTTTTTAGCTGGCTCATCCGGTTTCTTGTCGTTGCCTTCAATGTACGGTGACCATGGTTTGGCCTTGACCGGACCTGGCGTCTTCCACACCACATTGAACTGGCCGTCGGCTTTGATCTCGCCGATGAACACGCTCTTGTGCAGGTGGTGGTTTTTCTCGTCCATCTTGCTGGTGATGCCAGACGGTGCGGTGAAGGTCTGGCCAGCCATGGCGGCAATCACCTTGTCAACGTCGACTGATTTGGCTTTTTCAACCGCTTGCTTCCACATGTTGATGCCGATGTAAGTCGCCTCCATCGGGTCGTTGGTCAATGGCTTGTCTTTGTGGCCTGCAATGCCCTTGGCTTTGGCATAGGCTGACCATTTTTTGATGAACTCGTCATTGGTTGGGTTCTTGATCGACTGGAAGTAATTCCATGCTGCCAGGTGGCCCACCAGCGGCTTGGTGTCTACACCGCGCAGCTCTTCTTCGCCGACCGAGAAGGC
>JANOWB010000305.1:0-4841 GCA_031417695.1 Polaromonas sp. | reverse complement strand
TGGCTTTGACGAAACCGCCGACCAGAGCGCTGCCATTCATGCAGTCATTCAAGACATGATCAGCCCGCGCCCGATGGACCGGTTGATCTGCGGCGACGTCGGTTTCGGCAAAACCGAAGTAGCCCTGCGCGCCGCCTTCATCGCCATTACCGGTGGCAAGCAAGTCGCCCTTCTCGCCCCAACAACGCTACTGGCCGAGCAGCACTTTCAAACGCTGTCTGACCGCTTTGCCAAATGGCCGGTCAAGGTAGCCGAAATGAGCCGCTTCAGATCCGCCAAAGAAATCACCGCAGCGATCAAAGGCATCGCTGACGGCACGATTGACATCGTGGTTGGCACGCACAAACTGCTGAGCAAAGACATTAACTTTCAACGCTTAGGGCTGCTGATCATTGACGAAGAACACCGCTTTGGCGTCCGCCACAAAGAGCAGATGAAAGCCATGCGCGCCGAAGTCGATGTGCTGACGCTGACCGCCACACCCATCCCGCGCACGCTGGGCATGGCGCTTGAAGGCCTGCGGGATTTAAGCGTGATAGCCACCGCGCCGCAACGCCGGCTTGCTATCAAAACCTTTGTGCGCAGCGAGAGCAATGGCGTGATTCGCGAAGCCGTGCTGCGTGAACTCAAGCGCGGCGGGCAGGTTTACTTTTTGCACAACGAAGTCGAGACGATTCAAAACCGGCGCGAAAAGTTAGAAGCGCTGCTGCCCGAAGCGCGCATAGCCGTCGCCCACGGCCAGATGCCGGAACGCGAGCTGGAGCGCGTCATGAAAGACTTCATCGCCCAGCGCTACAACCTGCTGCTGTGCTCCACGATTATTGAAACCGGCATTGACGTCCCGACAGCCAACACCATCGTCATGGCGCGGGCCGACAAGTTTGGCCTGGCGCAGCTGCACCAGCTGCGTGGCCGCGTGGGCCGCAGCCACCACCAGGCGTATGCATACTTGATGGTGCCCGACATTGAAGGCCTGACCAAACAGGCCGGGCAGCGACTTGAAGCGATTCAGCAAATGGAAGAGCTGGGCTCCGGCTTTTATTTGGCCATGCACGACCTCGAGATACGCGGTACCGGCGAGGTGCTGGGCGAAAACCAGTCCGGCAACATGATGGAAATCGGCTTTCAGTTGTACAACGAAATGCTGTCTGAAGCAGTACGCTGCCTGAAGGCTGGCATTGAGCCCGATTTGCTGAACCCGTTAACGGTGACAACCGAGATCAACCTGCACGCGCCCGCTTTGCTGCCCGACGACTACTGCGGCGACGTGCATTTGCGCTTGAGCTTTTACAAAAAACTGGCAACCGCCAAAAATACTGACCAGATTGATGCGCTGCTAGAAGAAATCGTCGACCGCTTTGGCAAACTGCCGCCGCAAGGCCAAACGCTGATTGACGTACACCGCTTGCGGGTGATTGCCAAACCGTACGGCGTGGTCAAGGTTGACGCCGCGCCGGGTGTGATCAGCATCACCTTCAAAAAAGACGCACCGATCGACTCCATGGCCATCATGCATCTGATTCAAAAAAACCGGCACATCAAGCTGGCGGGCAATGACAAACTGCGCGTTGAAAAGGAGCTGCCCGAGGCAAAAGACAGGGCGCAAATGGTGCGGGACGTGTTGCGCAGTTTGGGGCAGCCCACGCCTGCCAAAGAGCAGGCGGTGGTGGTGGCAGGCTAAGTAGGCTGAACGGGCACGCGGTTTGCTTTGATGTAAGCCGTAAGATATATTCGCTTTCAACAACTTTTTTGACAAGGAATTCACCATGCCCCCACACCACATAAATCGCCGCACCGCCCTGCACACTGCCGCCGCTTTTTGCGCAGTCGGCATCACTGCTCCAGCCTTTGCCCAAGCCAAGTACCCAGACCAGCCCGTCAAGATCATCGTCGCTTTGCCTGCAGCCGGCGGCGTAGACATGATTGCGCGCAATCTGGCGCAAAGACTGAGTGCTGATTTGGGGCAACCCTTTGTGGTGGACAACCGGGCAGGCGGCTCTGGGCAAATCGGCATGCCGGCCGTGGCCAAGGCCGCCCCAGATGGCTACACGCTGACCATTTCGCCAGCTTCGTTTCTGACGACCAACAAAAGCATTTTTAAAAACCTGCCCTATGACCCGGAAGCTGACTTCACCCCGGTTACGCGCCTGGTCAACCAGGCCATGATTCTGGTGGTCAAGGACAAGCAGAAGTACCCGACCTTTGCGGCTTTTTTGGCTGCCGCCAAGGCCAATCCTGGCAAATTGACTTACGCATCGTCAGGCGATGGCAGCCCCCAGCATTTGGCAGGCTTGATGTTTGAAACGCGTACGCAAACCAAGCTTTTGCATGTGCCCTACCGGGGTGGCGCACTGGCGATTAACGACACTATTGCTGGCGTCGTAGACGCGATTTTTGCCGTGATGCCAGAAGCCGTCTCGCATGTGCGGGCTGGGACTTTGTACCCACTGGCAGTCATGACCGCGAACCGCTCGACTATCCTCCCCCAAGTGCCGACCATGGTCGAAAGCGGTGTCAAAGACCTGGTTCTTCCCACGTGGATTGCGTTGCTGGCGCCGGCCAAAACCCCTAAACCCATCATCGACCAGCTTAATAAGGCGGTAGTCGCTGCTTTTGACGCAGACAACAAAGCCAAGCTTGCCGAAATTGGCATGGACACGGCTCCCGCCGGCCCAGACGATTTACGCGCCTTGATTGCCCGCGACATCAAACTGCATGCTGAGCTGGTCAAGGCCGCTGGGCTGGTACCGCAATAACTTGCACCGCCTATCGCCGCTGGGCCGTGGCTTGGCGGGAAAACATCGTTCCATGAAGAAAATAGCCTAAAATTATGGCGTAAATAGTCTATAGCCCAATAAATACGGGCGCGAGCAGCTATTAATTTAGTAGTAACTTTATTCATGAATACAACAGAAACCGCCCCCGGCCTGGTCATTCAAGGCTTCACACCGCCCCTGCAGCTAACCAACTTAAAGCTGATCGCGTTTGACATGGACTCGACGCTCATCAACATTGAGTGCATTGACGAAATTGCTGACGCGGTGGGCTTGAAGGCGCAAGTGGCGGCAATTACCGAGGCCACCATGCGCGGGGAGATTGCTGATTTCAAAACCAGCCTGCGCCGCCGGGTGGCGCTGCTCAAAGGCATCAGCGTGCAAGACATGCAGCGCGTGTACGACGAGCGCTTGCAGCTCAACCCCGGCGCCACCGAGCTGGTGGCGGCCTGCAAAAAAGCCGGACTGAAAACGCTGCTGGTGTCGGGCGGTTTCACGTTTTTTGCCGACCGTGTGGCCGAGCGCTTGGGGCTTGACTATGCCAAGTCAAACCAATTGCAAATTGAAAACGGCTTGCTGACAGGAGGCTTGGTCAGTCAGGCGTGGGGTGACATTTGTGATGGCGATGAAAAGCGCAAAACGCTGCTTGACACCTGCGCGCTGCTGGGCATTGAGCCAAGCCAAGCGATCGCGGTGGGCGATGGCGCGAACGATTTGCCGATGATGGCGGCGGCTGGGCTGTCAGTGGCTTTTCATGCCAAACCCACCGTGCGTGCAAAAGCCATGGTGGCTATCAATTCAGGCGGGCTTGACCGCTTGCTTGAAGTTTTTCAGTGACCAACGCGGTGATCAAAACCGCTCCACGACCGCCCTGCCGCTAGCCACGGAAAACTGCGCCAGCGTTTCAATGCCGGCGTCTTGCCGGGTGACATCGGTGACCACCCGCAGCGTAGTTTTTAATTGCCTGGCGCTTACGTCGACCACGCCGTAGCCTTTGCGCTCAGCATCAGCAAACACAAAGTGCGGGTTCTCGGCGAGCGTTTCCGCCAAGTTGGCGTTGCCGCCTGAGCGCGACGTGATGCTGGTGCCGCAAAATTCCACGCCGACCGCGCTGCTGTTGGCTTGCGCGTAATCGGTTTTGATTTGGCCTACCCAGTTTTCATGCACATCGCCGCCAAGCACCACCAGGTTGGGCACCGCGTTTTTGCGGGCGGAATCAATCAAACGAGTTCGAGCCGCGCTGTAGCCGTCCCAGCCGTCGTTCCACAAGCTTTGCTCTGGCCCTGCTTTCCAGTCACGCTGGCCTAGCAACGACTGCTGGCCGATGATGTTCCAGCCAGTCGACCTGGTTTGCTGGCTGGCCCAACCGGCGTCCAGCCAGTGCTCTTGCTCGGCACCCAGCATGGTTCGCGCGGGGTCAGCCCAGGCCGGGCAATTGGCCGGGTTGACTGTGCTGGAGCCGCGCTTGCCGCCTGTGGTGCAAACCTGTGGGCTTTTGTATTGGCGTGCGTCCAGCATGGTGAATGAGGCCAGCTGGCCGTACTGCACGCGGTTATAGATTCGCATTTCTGCGCCAGTGGCCATGCCCGCGACAGACCGCGTGAGCACCGATGCACGCACCGGCATGTGTTCGTAAAACGCCTGGTAAGCAGCAGACCGTCGCGCTGCAAAGTCGGCCACGTCTGGGCCGTTTTCACCAACTGTCAAGCCGGCGTAGTCGTTTTGCACTTCATGGTCGTCCCACGTCACCAGCCATGGGCATGCAGCGTGCATGGCTTGCAAATCTGCGTCTTGTTTGTGCACGGCATAGCGCTGGCGGTAGTCATCCAGCGTGATAACCCAGCTACCCGGCAAAGTACGCACGCCTCTGCGTGAGCGTGGATATTCATAAATATAGTCACCCAAAAACATAACCAGATCAAGATTTTCTTGGGCCATGTGGCGGTATGCCGAAAAATAGCCGTGCTCCCAGTGCTGGCACGACGCGTACGCCAAACGCAAGCCGCTGACCACAGCATCAGGCACCGGGAACGTACGGGTACGGCCCACGGGGCTGACTGCATCACC
>JANOWB010000304.1:0-4939 GCA_031417695.1 Polaromonas sp. | reverse complement strand
CGAAGAATTGCAAAGGACGCGACGCGGTGATCGCCGGATCAAGTTGCCGTAACGAGCCGGCGGCAGCATTGCGCGGATTGGCGAAGACCTTGTCGCCCGCTTGATTCTGTTTCTCATTCAAGCTTGAGAAGTCCATGTGCGACATATAGATTTCGCCCCTGACTTCGAACAGGTTGGGGGCTTGGGGAGAAAGCGATTTCGGTACGCTGCGCAGCACCATCACATTGGCGGTAACGTTCTCACCCTCGAAGCCGTCACCACGCGTGGCGGCTTGCACCAGTACGCCGTTTTCATAGCGCAGGCTGAGCGCCAGGCCGTCAAACTTCAGCTCGGCTACGTAGTCAACTGGTGCGTCGTCGGGGCCCAAGCCCAACTCTTTGCGCACGCGCGTGTCAAAGTTTTGCGCACCGCTGGCTTCGGTGTCGGTTTCGGTGCGAATGCTGAGCATGGGCATGGCGTGCCGAACGCTGGCGAACTGGTCTAGCGCCTTGCCGCCTACGCGTTGGGTGGGCGAGTCGGCGCTTTGCAGATCGGGGTGCGCAGCCTCCAGCGCTTGCAGTTCGGCAAACAGCTTGTCGTATTCAGCGTCTGGAATTTGCGGCGCGTCCAGCACGTAGTAGTGGTGCGCATGGGCGTTCAGCTCGGCGCGCAGGGCTTGGGCCCTGTTGGCTTGCGCGCTCAACATTTCGCCAGCCACGCCGGTCAAGAAAACAAGCGCCGAGCCAGCGCGGAGCCGGCTGACAAGTCGCGCTCGTCCAGCGTGTCGTACAGCTGCTCTAGCTCGGTGCCAATCACGTCCATGCCGGGTGCGGCAATCTTGCTGCCGTTGTCGTCAATGATGGTGCCGTCCATGCTGGCGGCAAGCGCAATGGCGGCATCGCACATCAGTGCAAAGGGGCGTTGCTCGCGCGGCACTTGCGGCACATCAAGCGACAACGTCACTTCGCGCAGCGCGGTTTGCTCAGGGTCTTCGGCCATAGCGGCTTGGGTGTCAAAGGCCAAGCCCAGCATGGGAGCGCCGCCTTGCATGGTGGCGGGCAACACCATGCGGCCCGGAATCGAGCCCAGCGCAAAACCCTGGCGGGCTGCGTTTTGCTGCACGTAGCCGGGGCTCCACGCAGTGCCGTTGGTGCGCAGGGTAAAGCTCAGCTGTGCGTCATGCGTGCTGGCAAACTGGTCGAGCTCTCTGGCGCGGGCAACTTCGTCGAGCATTTCCGGAAAATCTGGTTCACCGCCAACGCTATCTGCAAATGCCTGCACCTTGATGACGAATTCTGAATACTCAATCTGGTTGAGCGCGCCCATGCGGTTGGCTAGCTGCACACCGCATTGAAAAGCGCTGTAGCGCTGCCCGGCCAGCGGCAGCTCCCACTGTGCGGTGCTGGCGTTCATGCCCTCAATGCTGAATGGTTTGCTGCCTGCGCGCCGCGTGCTGGGCATGGCGCTGAGTGCGGCTTCGCCGGATACGTTTGCGTCGATGGCGACCGGGGCAATCACGTCAATCAAGGCGTCGAGCAGCGGTTTTTTGTCAACAGCGGTTAGTCGGGCCAGCGAGGCCAGGCTTGAATCTGCTCCGTTGTCTGTCTCAAAAGCTGACCCATCGTTAAAGCTCGGCTCCAGCCGCTCGTCGATTGAAAAATCAATATCTACCGGCGATGCAGCTGGCGCGGCGGCGGTGTCAACCGTAGCCAGCTTGGGCTGGTTTTTGCGGGCCGACCACGCGCCATGCGCCACCACCGCTGCAAGAACCAGTCCGCCCGCAATGGCCAAGCCAATTTGTAGATTGCTCATGGTCTGCTCGTTTTAAACGTGACGCTGGACATCAAGCGGCCTCGGCAAAGCCCAGCGCCGACTCCATGTCGACCGCCACAATGCGCGAAACGCCCTGCTCTTGCATGGTGACGCCAATCAGTTGCTCGGCCATTTCCATGGCAATTTTGTTGTGGCTGATGAACAAAAACTGGGTTTGCTTGCTCATTGACTTGACCAGCTTGGCGTAGCGCTCGGTGTTGGCGTCGTCCAGCGGGGCATCGACCTCGTCCAGCAAACAAAACGGCGCGGGGTTGAGCTGAAAAATTGCAAAAACCAGCGCGATGGCGGTCAGCGCTTTCTCACCACCCGACAGCAAAGCAATGCTCTGGTTTTTCTTGCCCGGTGGCTGGGCAATGACTTGCACGCCTGCATCCAGAATTTCTTCGCCGGTCATTTTGAGCTGGGCATTGCCGCCGCCAAATAACTCGGGGAACATGCGGCCAAAGTGCTCGTTGACTTTTTCAAACGTGCTGGCGAGCAAGTCGCGGGTTTCGGCGTCGATTTTTTTAATCGCATCTTCCAGCGTGGTCATGGCTTCGTTCAGGTCGGCAGACTGGGCATCTAAAAATTGTTTGCGTTCGCGCGCCGTGCTCAGCTCGTCAAGCGCCGCCAAATTCACTGCGCCCAGCGCTGCAATATCGCGGTTGATGCGGTCAATGTCGCTTTGCAAACCGCTCAGCCGCACGTTGCCGGTTTGAATCGATTGCTCAACCGCCGCTAAATCGGCCTGCGCGTCTTGCAACAGCTGCTCGTATTGCTCAAAGCCCAGGCGCGCGGCTTGCTCTTTAAGCTGCAGGTCCGTCATGCGCTGGCGCAACGGGTCAAGGTCGCGCTCAAGTGCAAGTCGCCTTTCATCACTGGCCCGCAGTTTGGCGGTCAGGTCGTCGTACTGGCTGCGCTTGGCGCCTAAGTCAGACTCGCGCTGAAGCTTGACAGCTAACGCCGACTGCAGGCCCGTTTGCGCCACCACGTCAGACAGGCTAGACAGCTCAGCGCTTGCGCGTTGCTCTTCTTGAGCAATGGTTTCAAATTGCTCTGCGGCAATGGCGATGGCCCGGGTCAGCTCGGTTTGCCGTGCCGTTACCGAGCGTTGGTTAAATTGCGCTTCTTGCAGTTGCCGCTCAAGTGCGCGCTGCTGCTCGCGGGCTTCGTTTTGCTTGCGCTCCGCTTCAATCACGCGGTCATCAAACTGGGCGTGGCGCTCCTGGCTGTCTGCCAGCTGCATATCAAGCTCTTCAAACCGGCCCTCGGCCACTGCTTTGCGTTCTTCCAAGTCGCCCAGCTGCGCTTCAATGTCAACTACGTCGACCTGAATTTGCTCGGCGCGCGAACGGGTTTGCTCGGCCAGTTGTGACAGGCGCAGCACTTCAACTTGCAGCGCGTGGGTGGCCACCTGCGCGTCTGCGGTGGTGCGGCGCGCGGCCACCAGACGCTGGGCAGCGTCGGCATAGCTGGCCTCAGCGCGGCTTGATGCAGACCGCGCTTCTTCGCTGATCAGCACTTGCGCTTTGAGCTGCTTGTCGAGGTTTTCAATTTCTTGCGCTCGAGCCAGCAAACCAGCTTGCTCTGAGTCAGGTGCATAAAAACTCACGCTGTGCTGCGTGACTGCATGGCCGTTTTTAACAAAAATGACTTCGCCGTTTTGCAGCTTGGCGCGCGCTGCCAGGGCGTCGTCAAGCTTGCTGGCCGTGTAGCAACCGCTCAGCCAGTCGCCAAGCAATGCAGACTGGCCAGCATCATTTAAGCGCAGTAAATCAGCCAGCGGTTTTAGGCCAAGGCCCGCATTGGGCTTGGCGCTGGCGCCCGCTGCAGGCGGGGAGTAAAAAGCCAGTTTGGCAGGTGGGGTGTCGTTGCCTTCTGCGCCCGCAAAGCCGCGCACCAGGTCAAGGCGGCTGACTTCGAGTGCGCTTAAGCGCTCGCGCAGCGCGGCTTCCAGCGCGTTTTCCCAGCCGGGTTCGATGTGCAGGCGACTCCACAGGCCTTGCAAGCTATCAAGCCCGTGTTTGGCCAGCCAGGGTTTGAGCTTGCCGTCGGATTTGACTTTTTCTTGCAGCGCCTTGAGCGCCTCTAACCGGGCAGACAAATCAGACCGCTTGGCCGATTCGGTGTTGACAGCGCTTTGTTTGGCTTGCCGGTCAGCATCAAGTTGCGGCACGCTGTCGGTTAGCGAATGCAACGTAGCGTCAAGCGCAGTTTGAGCGATTTGCGCCGCGGCAAATTGCGCGTTAAGGTTGGTTAACCGCGCCTCGTCAGGGGCGTTGAGTGCGTTTTTGTCGGCATTGAGCTTTTCAAGCCGCAGCGTTGCAGCGCGCGATTGTTCAGCCAGCGTGCGCTGCTCAAAGGCGAGCACTTGTATTTGCTGCTGCACTTGCGCTACGCCGCCTCGCTGTTCGTTGGCTTTGGCTTGGGCACTGCGCAGGGTTTCTTCCAGCAGCGGCAGTTGGGCGGCTTGGTCTTCGCTTTGCGCGGCCAGCAGCTCGGCTTTTTCTTGTGACGCCAGCGCTTGGCTGCCGAGTGTTTCGGTTTCAAGTGCCGCATCGTGCTTGCGGGTTGCCCACTGCGCGGTTTGCTCTTTAAGCTGAATCAGCCGCTGCTCAACACGCAAGCGGCCATCGACCACAAAGCGAATTTCAGCTTCAAGGCGGCCGACGTCGCTGCTGGCTTCGTACAACTTGCCCTGCGCCTGATTAACGTGGTCACCAGCGGCGTAATGCGATTGGCGAATGGTTTCCAGGTCAGCTTCAATGTGGCGCAAATCGGCCACGCGGGCTTCAAGGTCGTTGCCGGCTTTTTCAAAGTCTGCTTTAACTTTGGCTTGGTCAGCACCTGCATCCACCCGCTTTAAAAACCACAACTGATGCTGCTTGAGCGTGCCGTCAGCCTGCAGCTGGTTGTAGCGCAGCGCAACTTCGGCCTGCTTTTCAAGCCGCTCCAGGTTGGCATTGAGCTCGCGCAAAATGTCTTCGACCCGGGTCAGGTTTTCTCGCGTGCCTTCAAGCCGGTTGGCGGTTTCGCGGCGGCGTTCTTTGTACTTGGAAACGCCTGCGGCTTCTTCTAAAAACAGGCGCAACTCTTCGGGCTTGGACTCAATGATGCGGCTGATGGTGCCCTGGCCAATGATGGCGTA
>JANOWB010000303.1:0-2155 GCA_031417695.1 Polaromonas sp. | reverse complement strand
CGCTCTTGCCAAAATATCGGTGGCGCCGCCCGCCGGAAAAGGCACGATGAGGCGAATCGGTTTGGCCGGATACGTTTGCGCAAGGCCAACGGCGGGTGCAAACGCGCAGCTGATTGACGCTGCCAAAACTAAAAGACGTCGTTTCATGGTGCTCCCCCTCGTTAAATATTCAAGCCGCAGGGTGCATTGTGTCTCAGCAAAAATCACGCCACGCTCGACAAATTCCCCACCCAATAAAAAAGCACCCGAAGGTGCTTTTTAACGACGGCCGCTGTAGGTCATTCTTCAACAAAAGCTTCTTCTCGCTTATTTTTAACCGCCGGGAGCAGCACGATGATCAGCATCAGCAAACCCGCGGCCAACAAACCCGCTGACAGCGGACGGGTGACAAACACCGACCAGTCGCCGCGGGACAGCAACAGCGCACGGCGCAGGTTTTCTTCCATCATGGGGCCCAAGATAAAGCCCAGTAAAAGCGGCGCGGGCTCGCAGCCCAGTTTGACGAACAAATAGCCAATGACCCCGAACGCACCCACCGTCCAAATATCAAAACTGTTGTTGTTGGTCGAGTACACGCCAATCGCGCAGAACAGCACAATCGACGGAAACAAATAGCGGTACGGCACGGTGAGTAGCTTGATCCACATGCCAATCAGCGGCAGGTTCAAAATAATCAGCATCGCGTTGCCAATCCACATTGACGCGATCAAGCCCCAAAACAATTCGGGGTTGCTGGTCATGACTTGCGGGCCGGGCTGAATGTTGTGAATAGTCATGGCGCCGACCATCAACGCCATCACGGCGTTTGGTGGAATACCTAACGTAAGCAACGGAATGAACGACGTTTGCGCGCCCGCATTGTTAGCTGACTCTGGGCCGGCCACGCCGCGAATATTGCCCTGACCAAACGGCACTTCACCCGGCTTCATTTTCATTTTCTTTTCCAGCGCATATGCTGCAAAAGCGGCCAGCAGCGCACCACCGCCCGGCAAAATACCGAGCGCTGAACCCAAGAAAGTGCCGCGCAGCATGGCGGGTGCCATGTCTTTGAAGTCTTGCTTGGTCGGGAGCAGGCCGGTGACTTTTGCAGTAAAAACTTCGCGGTCGTCGGCGGGCTGCGCCAAGTTGCTGATGATCTCGCCGTAACCGAATACGCCCATGGCAATCACCACAAAGCCGATACCGTCGGTCAGCTCAGGAATGTCAAAGCTAAAGCGAGCAACGCCTGAATTAACGTCTGTTCCCACCAAGCCAAGCAGCAGGCCCAGAACAATCATGGCAACGGCTTTGAGCAGTGAGCCAGAAGCCAGCACTACTGCGCCAATCAGGCCAAGCACCATTAATGCAAAGTACTCCGCTGGGCCAAATTTAAAGGCCAGTTCGGTCAAGGGTGGCGCAAATGCCGCCAAGATTAACGTGCCAACGCAGCCCGCGAAAAACGAGCCAATACCCGCAGCAGCCAAGGCGGGCCCAGCTCGGCCTTTTCGGGCCATTTGATAACCGTCAATACAGGTCACCACAGACGACGACTCACCCGGTAAGTTCACCAAAATGGCAGTGGTTGAGCCGCCATATTGCGCGCCATAGTAAATACCTGCCAGCATGATCAAGGCCGACACCGGCGGCAGCGCATAAGTCGCAGGCAACAGCATGGCAATGGTGGCAACCGGGCCAATGCCCGGCAGTACGCCAATCAGCGTGCCGAGCAGACAGCCGACAAATGCGTAAAGCAAGTTGATCGGTGTAAAGGCAACGCTAAAGCCCAAAGAAAGGTTAGCAATCAAATCCATTATTCGTCCTCGTTTTTCTTATTGAAGGGGCATCAGCGCGTTAAAAAAGCGGGCCACACTGGAAATTGCAACTTCAGCACCACCACAAACGCGATGTAGCTACCAATGGCCAACACAGTAGCCAAAATAAACGTGTTTTTTACTTTCCAACCGGGCTCGGCAATGCTGGCGATAAACGTAAGGGCGTAAATGCCGACGATCAGTCCCATGGCGGGCACCTTGAACGCGGGCACTCCAGCCAGCAACACACCAAACGCGAGGTTGGCCAAAATAATGAACACCAACGGCTTCCAGGCCCACTTGCCGATCTTGTCGCCGCCAACAGTTTCAACCACCAGCGACTTGAACGTAATGGCTGCACCCAA
>JANOWB010000302.1:0-4315 GCA_031417695.1 Polaromonas sp. | reverse complement strand
ACCGCCACGAAACCGAAGGCAAGGTACTTGCCGATCAGGTTTAAACGAAACGGGTCAAGTACAGCGGGCAGCACTACGGCCAGCAGCAGCGTAACCAGCAGTACTGCAAGAACATCGGAACGACGTTGCATGTTTAGCACGGTGTCAGTTCCTTGAACGAACAGCAAAAAGACCATTGGGCCGGAAATAAAGCACCACGATAACCAGCAGCAGGATGGTGGCTTTGGCCATGGAGCCACTCAGGAGGAATTCCATCCAGGTCTGCGACTGGGCTATGGCAAATGCCGAAAGGGCAGTGCCAAAAAGACTTTGCACGCCGCCAAAAACAACGACGATAAATGAGTCGACGATGTACAGCTGACCAGTTCCTGGGTTGGTTGACCCGATCATGGTGAATACGCAACCGGCAATGCCGGCCAAGCCTGAACCCAGTGCAAATGTCATGGCGTCCACGCGATTAGTGTCGATCCCGACAGCGCCAGCAATCGAACGGTTTTGGGTGACGGCGCGCACTTTCAGACCCCAGCGTGTCCGGTACAGTAACAAGTAGACGGCGATAGCCACTACCGCAGTCAGCGCCACAATAAAAAGTCGCGTTAGCGGCAATTGGATGCCAACGATTGGCTCCCAGGCGCCGGCCAACCAAGTCGGCAGTGGGACACTTACTTCCTGGGCACCGAAAATGTTTCGGTACGCCTGTTGCAGTATCAGACTCAGTCCCCACGTAGCGAGCAGCGTGTCTAGGGGCCGGTTGTAGAAAAACCGAATGAAGCCTCGCTCAAGCAGATAGCCCAAGCCAAAGGTCACTGCAAATGCAAAGGGGATCGCCGCGAAGAGATACACCTCCATCCAGCCTGGTGCAAAGCGTTCAAACAATCTGGCGGCAACGTAGGTCATGTATGCGCCCAGCGCCATTAATTCGCCGTGCGCCATGTTGATAACGCCCATCAGGCCAAACACGATTGCCAGCCCGAGTGCCATGAGTAGCAAGATGGTGAACAGGCTGACCCCGTTAAACACCTGCATCACTGCAATATCAAAACCCATGGCACTGCTGCTTTCGTAAAGACATCTGAAGAGCTGGACTCGTTTGCAGTCCAGCAAGAAAAAGGCGTCGGCATCTATCGCCGGCAACTTCGCTGCTACAGCTTGGGGTATGGGTTTGGCTCAATCATTGAAGACTCCCAGACGATGTCGAACTGGCCATCAGGACGTGCACGGCCGATGCGCACTTTCTTCGCGACGTGTTGATTGCCCGCGACGCGGACAAGACCCTCGGGAGCCTGTAGCTCTATGCCGGGGGCGCTTGCGACGAGTTTTTCGATGTCGAAAGTCTTGGCTTTTTCGACCATCATTTTCCACAGGTAAACGCTGTTGTAGGCGCACTGCATCGGATCCCCGATGACTCGCTCCTGGCCGTACTTGGCCTTGAACGCTTTAACGAATTTTTCGTTGGCTGGTAACTTGATGCTTTGAAAATACCCCATGCAGGCGTAGTACCCAGCAGCGTTGTCCTTGCCAATGCCTTCGATTTCGTTTTCCGAGACCACGGTCGACAGCAAAACCTGTTTCGTGCCGTCCAAGCCTGCGGCTCTCAGTTGCTTGTAGAACGCTACATTGGAGCCGCCCACCACGGTGCTGTAGATTACGTCAGGCTTGGCAGCCTTGATTTTATTGATGATTGAGGAAAATTCAGTGTGTCCCAGCGGCGCGTATTCTTCACCCACTACCTTGCCGCCCCCCTTGACGATAGTAGGTTTGGCGATCTTGTTACAGGTTCGTGGATAAATGTAGTCAGAGCCAACCAAGAAGAAAGACTTGCCTTTTTCTTTGACCAGCCAATCGATGGCTGAGATCACTGACTGCGTGGCTTCCTGCGAGGTGTAAAACACACGCTTGTCTTGTTCTTGGCCTTCATAGTATGTTGGGTAGAACAGCAGCCCTTTAGTCTGATTTAGCACTGGCAGCACTGCTTTGCGTGAGGCTGAGGTGTAGCAGCCGATGATGGCGGCCACCTTGTCACGTTCGATAAGCTTGCGCGCCTTCTCAGCAAACACTGAGTTTTCACTCGCGCCGTCTTCGATGACAACCTCGATTTTTTTTCCCATCACGCCGCCTGCGGCGTTGATTTCTTCAATCGCCATTTTTTCAGCGTCGACAAGCGAGGCTTCAGCAATGGCGATCGTGCCTGATAGCGAATGGAGCAGGCCAAGTTTTACTGTGTCTTGTCCAAACGCCCGGGTAACGGCCCCGGCGGTAACGCTGACTGCAAAAAGCGAACTGGCCGTCTTGACGACCTGGCGGCGATTGAATTGTTTCATTGCTTTCCTCATACGGTGAGTGGTTAAAGAAATTCCACAGGATTGCTTTTCGCGTTGTTCACACAAAAAGTCATCCTTTAGGCTAACGACAAGTCGACATCATCCGGTCCAATTTTCTTTTGGGCAAAGCTCCGCCATCGAACCGGTGTTCTATCGAAAAAGCTTGCGTTTAAGAGAAAAACAAAAAAGCCCGAACCAGAAATAATCCGGTTCGGGCTTTTTTGCCCAACATCAAACTGGCAGGATTGGCAGTCAACGTTGATTGAAATTTGACTTCTTTGTCAGCTCTCACTGTAGCGCGAAAAGAGATTTACGCATCAGTATTTTCTCAATTGTAATTTGACGCTTTCTGTGGTAAGCGTCACTAAACTGCCGAACGCTGTAGAGCCAATTTGTAGGCCGCTCATGTAAAAAATTGATCGATTGTTCTTGCAGTACCACCGACTGCTTCGGGCTCCGAATCGTCGCCTATCCATGTCTGCTACACGGTAGTTCCACTCAACACATCGCTTGACATTTATCTTGATCCGTTCAAAGTCATCTTCCCCTCAACTTTAGAAGATCAAGATGAAAACCCAGACAAAATCCTTTTTAAAAATTCCGTGGAATAAGGGGAAGATCGTCGGCCAAAAGGCCCCATTGAAACGCAAAGACATCTTGGCAATCCGCATACGACTTCAACTTGGACATCGCACGCGGGAACTTGCGCTTTTTGACCTTGGGTTGGACAGCAAACTGAGGGCGTGCGATTTGGTGCGCTTGCGAGTACGGGATATCTGCCGCGGTGATCGCGCTTCTCCCCGAGCGATCGTCATGCAGCAAAAAACCTCCCGCCCTGTTCAGTTTGAAATTACGCCGCCAACAAAAGATGCCGTTACAGTATGGATTAAGGAGGCGAAGTTGGTTAACGACGACTTTTTGTTTCCAAACCGGGTTCACGAATCGCCACACTTGAAAACCCGGCAGTACGCGCAATTATTGAATTCTTGGATTGAAGAAATCGGTCTGGATCCAACGGCCAATGGCACCCACACGATCCTCCGCACCAAAGCATCTTTGATCTATCGTTGCACCAAAAATATTCGTGCTGTGCATTGCTCCTAGGACACAACAAGTTGGAAAGCACTGTGCGTTACCTTGGGATAGAGGTCGAAGATGCCTTGGAACTTTCAGAGCAGACGGAAATTTGAGCAAATCGACCAGACCGGTGACAAATCCGAATTTGGCTTCCCGTTAACGGTCATTCGCATATGTCAGCTCTTGGCCCAAAGCAGACGAATCAGCCCTCGGCAGCCCGCAGTGCCACGTCGAAGCCCAAGCATGGGCATGTGTATTTTTTGCCGCACCGAGCACATCTACAAAGAGCTGCGCTTTCCAGATCATGCGCCGATGTCTGTGGGCCACGACTTTGCACTTTAAGCGTTGCACGCCGCGGCCGTACGGTCTGGCGTTGTAGACGGCTCTTTTTCTGACACGCCTGCGGGCTGCTTGCTTGCGTAATCTGCAACTTGTATCGGTTATCTTTTCGGACTCACTCAGGTATGTGGGGTGTGGCCGTTACGCTGCCTTCCAGCTCCTGATCAATCAACTCCAGCCCGAAGCGGGCCGGCAGCACAAGGACACGATATGAACGTTTTGATGGTTCTCACCTCACACTACCAGCTTGGCACAACCGGCAAAAAAACTGGCTTCTGGCTTGAAGAATTCGCGGCGCCCTACTATGTTTTTAAGGACGCGGGCGCTGACATTACTGTGGTGTCGCCGGCAGGTGGTCAGCCGCCGCTGGACCCGAACAGCGATGCACCCGACTCGCAAACAGACTCCACGCGGCGCTTTAAAGCTGACAAAGACGCGCAAGCCGTACTGGCGCACACCGGCAAACTGGCTGGCGCCTCTGGAGCAGATTTTGATGCGCTGTTTTACCCCGGCGGCCACGGCCCGTTGTGGGACTTGGCTGAAAGCGCCGACTCCATCAAACTGATTGAGTCAATGTC
>JANOWB010000301.1:0-11461 GCA_031417695.1 Polaromonas sp. | reverse complement strand
GATATTGTCGCTTTGCGGGACGCTCTACAAAACTCTGTTTTGACAGACCACTTTCCAGTGCCGTTAGCTCGGGCGGCCCTCCCGGCTTGGTACACTGAGCCGCGTAAGTTACCGTAATTCACAAATGCACACTTTTTACCTCGCCTACTGGCCAGTATTGGTGACCGTTGGGTTGATTGCTGCTTTTGCCGCTGGTGCTTTCGTGGCCGCTTGGTTGGCTAAACGCTCAGCGCGCCAGCGCAGACAAGCGCCCAAGCAATGGCCGCTTAGCCCGCGAGCCATCATCAATTCTGAAGAGCGAAAAATATGGCGTTGGCTGGAGCTGGCCTTTGTCGACTATTCCGTCATGGTCAAGCTGCCCGTCACGCGGTTTTCAATTCCTAATTCAGCCGAGCAAGGCGTTCGTTGGTATGAGCTGCTCAGCAGTCTGTATTGCACTTTTACGGTGGTGCGGGCAGATGGCCGCGTCATGGGCTGCGTAGACCTGCCGTCCAGGGGCGGTCGGCCCAGTAAAGCGCAGCGTATGAAAGCGTCGATGCTTGCGCAGTGCGGTATCGGCTACCTCGTGTTGCAACAGGGAACCGAGCCAACGGTTGCGCAGATTCGTTTCAAGTTTTTGGGTGAAATGGCGTCGGCAATGCCGCAAGGCAACTACCAGGCAGCGGCAATACAGGCAGCCAGTTCCAGCCTGCGCAGCTCAATCACGCGCAGCCGACAAATCAGGCAAGGCGACAGCGGCCCAGCGCCTCTGTCGCCCTCTTCACCCGCGCCGTTGATGCGCACCGACTCAGAGTACGCGGGCTTGGCCTCAAGCGGTTTTAATGCGCAGTGGCAAGACGACTCGTTCATCATGCCATTGGACAGCCGCAAAGGTGGCCTGAAATGAGCCCGCAAAAGAAAAAAAGCCGCTAACAAATGACTGTTAGCGGCCTTTGAATGGGCATTTGGTGGAGCTGGGGGGATTTGAACCCCCGTCCGCAAGCCTTTTTCGGGCAGATCTACATGTTTAGCGGTCTGATTTAAGTCTCGCCACCTGTGTCGCGCAGTCGCACGCTACACAGGACGCCAGCACCCTATTGTCTCGCCCCTAGCTAAGGTACCCAGCTACGAGCCAGCCGATAAAATTATCTTTACAGCCTGGACTCTTTAACTTGCGTTAAAAACCCCTTGCCCAGCCCATCGGCCTGCTGTTGTAAAGCTCACAAGCAATTAAGCTGCGAGTGCGAAACGTTCGTCGTTTGCAGTTAGTTTGTTTGAATCAGTTTTACGAGCACACTCAGCTCGACATGCACCACACCGCGTCCGAACCCACGTCGAAACCAATGCAGCCCCAGCCGGTATTTTAGGCCATTCTTAACAATTGCAACAGGGCCGACGGGCTTTCAATGACCGCGTCGGCGCCCCATGCAGCGGCATCTGAGCTGGCGCCAAGGTAACCGTAGGCCGCCGCTACCGTCAACATGCCAGCTGCCCGGCCCGCAACAATGTCTCGCTCGTCGTCGCCCACGTAGATGCACCGCGCGGGAGCCACCCCCAACTGGCGCGCCGCTTCAATAACAGGCGCGGGGTGCGGCTTGGCGTGAGGCGTGGTGTCACCGCTAACGATGGTCAAGGCGGTTTTAAATAGCGGCATGGACTGAGTTAGCGGCAGCGTAAATCTCTGGGACTTGTTGGTGACTACGCCCCATTTCAGATTTGCGCGGCTGATGTGATCAATCATTTCAGCAACGCCCTCGAACGCGTAAGTTCGGCCAGTTAAGTCGAGCTCATAGTTCTTGAAAAACTCTTCTTTCATGGCTTCAAAGTCTTGATGAAGCGGTGTCATACCGAAAGCCACGCTGAGCATGCCTCGAGCACCCGCGCCTGCCATGAAGCGGTAACCGTCAAGCGGAAGTGACGGCAAACCTCGATCAGTTCTCATTTTGTCAGCCGCAGCGCCGAGATCAGGCGCGCTGTCGATGAGCGTGCCGTCCAGATCGAACAGCACAGCGGCAATATCTTTAAACATATCAGGTAGACGATTAAGGCTGAAAAATCAGACTTTTGAAGTGGCAAACATGTAGTTGACGCTGGTGTTGTCGTCAAGCCAATAGTTCTTGGTGATGGGGTTGTATTGCAGGCCTTTGGTGTGAAGCAAATTAAGCTCACTTTGGCGGCAAAATCCTGCCAGCTCGCTGGGCTTGATTAACTTCGCGTAGTCGTGCGTTCCGCGAGGTAGCAGATTCAGCACGTATTCAGCACCCACAATCGCAAACAAATAGGCTTTTGCGTTTCTGTTGATCGTGGAAAAAAATACATGCCCGCCTGGTTTGACCAGCGTTGCACAAGCTTTGACTACCAGGGATGGGTCGGGTACGTGCTCCAGCATTTCCATGCAGGTGACGACATCGAAGCTCTGGGGTTGTTCGGCCGCAAGCGATTCGGCACTGATTTCGCGGTAGTTGACGCCCTGCGTCTGCGCCTCCATTGCGTGAAGTTGAGCGACCTTCAGGGCTTTTGTTGATAAATCGATTCCCACAACCTCTGCGCCAGATCTGGCCATGGCGTCAGCCAAAATACCGCCACCGCAACCCACGTCAAGTACTCGCTTGTCCTTTAGCGAAACGATATCCTCAATCCATGCCAAACGCAAAGGGTTGATTTGATGTAGGGGTCGAAACTCACTTTCTTTGTCCCACCACCGGTGGGCCAGGTCTGAAAATTTCGCAAGCTCTGCGGGATCAAAATTGTTGTTAGATTGCATAAATAGATTATCGATCAGGCATAAAAAAACCGCGCTGATGCGCGGTTTTTCCGGCAATCCAAAAGGATTACTTGTTGTTCATCGTACCGACGACTTCGATCTCTACGCGGCGGTTCTTGGCACGGCCTTCAGCAGTCTTGTTGTCTGCAACTGGCTGCTTCTCGCCTTTACCTTCGGTGTAGACGCGATTTTTCTCAATGCCTTTAGACACCAAGTAAGCCTTGACTGCTTCAGAACGGCTGACTGACAACTTTTGGTTGTAAGCGTCACCGCCAACAGAGTCGGTGTGACCAACAGCGATGATGACTTCGAGGTTGATGCCCTTCATCTTGCCGACCAGGTCGTCAAGCTTTGCCTTGCCTTCTGGCTTGACAACTGACTTGTTGAAGTCAAAGAATGCATCGGCTGCGAAAGTAACTTTCGAAGCAACGGCTGGTGCAGGAGCTGGCGCTGGCGCAGGAGCCGGAGCGGCGGCCCTCGGAGCTACCGGAGCTGCAGCAGGAGCCGGCGCTGGAGCAACGATGGCACCATCGCAACCAGCGAATGCAGTTGCAGGAGTCCAGAAGGCATCACGCCAGCACAGTTCGTTGGTTCCGTTTTTCCAAACGAGTTCGTTTGAACCGTTTTTCCAGTTGTCGACGGTTTGCGCACCAGCTGCTGTTACGAGCGCTGCTGAAGCAAACAACATTGCCACTTTGTTGAGTTTCTTCATGGTTCTCCTCTAGAGAAAAGCCGCAGACTGGCTGCGTTGGGTAAGTTATACGCCGTAAGTGACCATCACTCACAGCGTTAACATTATTGTGCCACAGCAGTTTGCAGTTACAACCCAGCCCGGGGCGTTGTCTTACGCGTAAATCCAATATCTTTGGTGTTTGTTGCTGCACAGCCACATCGCGGTGCAGCGCGCGCTTGGCCTTAAAATAGCGGATTGGCCTAAATGTGGCTGACAAACATCACTATCAGGCCTTTACTCAATGACTCAGTTCGCTAAAGAAACCCTTCCCATCAGTCTAGAGGAGGAGATGCGGCGTAGCTACCTGGATTACGCCATGAGCGTAATTGTGGGCCGTGCGCTTCCTGATGCCAGAGACGGACTGAAACCTGTGCACAGGCGAGTCTTGTTTGCGATGCATGAGCTGAACAACGACTGGAACAAGCCATATAAAAAGTCTGCCCGTATCGTGGGCGACGTGATCGGTAAGTACCATCCACACGGTGATCAATCCGTCTACGACACGATTGTGCGGATGGCCCAAGATTTCTCTATGCGCCACCTGCTAGTCGATGGCCAGGGAAACTTCGGCTCGGTCGATGGTGACAACGCTGCCGCCATGCGATACACCGAAATCCGGCTGGCCAAAATTGCGCATGAATTGTTGGCTGACCTAGACAAAGAAACAGTAGACTTTGGCCCCAACTACGATGGCAGCGAGCAAGAGCCGCTGGTTATGCCAACCCGCCTTCCCAATTTGCTGGTTAATGGCTCGGGTGGTATTGCTGTGGGTATGGCAACGAATATTCCACCGCACAACCTCAATGAGGTGGTGGACGCCTGTTTGCATTTACTGGCCAATCCAGAGTCGTCAATTGACGAGTTAATGGAAATCATCCCGGCCCCCGACTTTCCGACGGCAGGAATCATTTACGGTATCAATGGCGTTAAAGATGGCTACCGTACTGGGCGCGGCAAAGTAGTGATGCGGGCCAAATGCCATTTTGAAGACATCGACAAAGGACAGCGCCAGTCGATCATCGTTGACGAGCTGCCCTATCAAGTTAACAAGAAGACACTGCAAGAACGTATTGCCGAGCTCGTCCACGAAAAGAAAATTGAAGGCATCAGCCACATTCAGGACGAGAGCGACAAGTCCGGCATGCGCCTTGTCATTGAGTTGAAACGAGGCGAGGTGCCAGAGGTGGTGCTCAACAACCTGTACAAACAGACCCAGCTGCAAGACACCTTTGGTATCAACATGGTTGCCCTGATTAACGGCCAACCAAAGTTGTGTAATTTAAAAGACCTGATCGCGGTGTTTTTATCGCATCGCCGAGAGGTTGTAACGCGCCGCACCGTGTACACACTGAGAAAAGCGCGGGAGCGTGGACACGTGCTTGAAGGCTTGGCGGTCGCGCTGGCCAATATTGATGACTTTATTGCCATCATTCGCAATGCGCCAACACCACCAGTCGCCAAAGCAGAACTGATGCACCGGCCTTGGGACAGCAAACTGGTTCGGGAAATGCTGACCCGCACGCGAGCCGATGGCGGCATCGTCAATGCCGATGACTACCGGCCCGACGGGCTAGAAAAACTCTACGGAATGGGTTCGGACGGCTTGTATCGCCTGTCAGAGACGCAGGCACAGGAAATTTTGCAGATGCGTCTGCAGCGATTGACCGGGCTTGAGCAGGACAAAATTGTTTCCGAATACAAGGAAGTGATGGCGGAAATTGATGACCTGCTTGACATTTTGAGTCGGCCTGAGCGGGTCTCGATCATCATTTCTGAAGAACTGGCGTCCATCAAACAAGAATTTGGGCAAACCAAACTTGGCGCACGCCGAAGTCAGATCGAACACAGCTCTTTCGACCTGAGCACCGAAGACCTGATTACGCCCACCGACATGGTGGTGACGCTGTCGCACACGGGCTATATCAAAAGTCAGCCCCTTTCAGAATACCGGGCCCAAAAGCGCGGTGGTCGCGGCAAACAGGCAACAGCAACACGAGAAGATGATTGGGTCGATCAGCTTTTCATTGCCAACACGCACGACTATATTTTGTGTTTTTCAAATCGTGGCCGCTTGTATTGGCTCAAGGTATGGGAAGTACCGGCAGGCTCCCGCGGTTCGCGCGGCAGGCCGATTGTCAATATGTTCCCGCTGCAAGAAGGCGAAAAAATCAATGTCGTGCTGGCCTTGACGGGGGACAAGCGCAGCTTCCCCGCAAATCAGTATGTTTTCATGGCCACCAGCATGGGCACAGTCAAGAAAACAGCGCTGGATGAATTCAACAACCCGCGCAAGGGCGGCATCATTGCAGTCAACCTGGACGATGGCGACTACCTGATCGGCGCAGCACTGACAGACGGCAAGCACGACGTTATGCTGTTCAGTGACGGCGGAAAAGCAGTACGCTTTGACGAAGACGACGTTCGGCCGCTGGGCCGCAACGCTCGCGGTGTTCGCGGCATGGCGTTAGACGTTGGCCAGAGCGTCATTGCGATGCTGGTAGCTGAAGATGAACAACAAAGCGTTTTGTGCGCTACTACAAACGGTTACGGCAAAAGAACCTCCATTACCGAATACACCCGCCACGGTCGGGGCACAAAGGGCATGATTGCCATTCAGCAAAGCGAGAGAAACGGCAAGGTTGTTGCTGCTACTCTGGTGCGAGCTGAGGATGAAATCATGCTGATCACCGACACCGGAGTGCTGGTGCGCACCCGGGTCAGCGAAATTCGCGAAATGGGTCGTGCCACACAAGGCGTCACGCTCATCGGGCTCGACGACGGCTCGCAGCTCAGCGGCTTGCAGCGAATTGTAGAAAACGACGCGGCGCTAGATGATGTTGCTGGCGACACTGCCTCCCCTGCTGAACCCAATCAAGAAAGCAAAGAATGAAAAAAACACTCTGTGCACTGGTACTGACTGGCCTTGCCATTTCAAGCCTTACCCACGCACAAACGGCTGATCCAAAATTGGAGTGGGCAACCAAAGCGGTAGCGCTGCAGCAGGGCCCAGAGCTTGAGCGCCTTGTCAATCAGCTTGCAGACTCTGCATCGCAAGAAATTTTGCAGGCTTGGGGGCCAAAACTTCAGGCGAATGTATCCAAAGACAAAATGGAAGCAGCTCGCAAAAGTCTGAATGTGGAATTGGTCAGCTACTTTGATGATGTGTCAAAAGTAATCAGCGGCAAGACCGCAAAAGTCAGCGCCGATGCACTGATACCCGCATATATGCAGCGGTTTACTCTCGAAGAACTTAAACAGTTAGTTGCTTTTTTTGAGTCTCCCGCCGTCAAAAAATACCAACAGGCAGCGCCCGAGTTGGGCAATGTTTTTGTTCAGCAGCTGATAGAAGCGACTCGTGCAGACGTTACGGCGCGCGGAAAGCGGTTTGATGACGCGGCCATAAAAATTGTCGGCAACGCGCCAGCCGGAGCTGGTACCACCGAGAAAAGCAAGCCTCCCGCCAAGAAATGAGCCGCTCTCTAGCCGATCTGCGAGTCGATATTGATGCTCTCGATATTGAATTATTGGCGCTGCTGAATCGGCGTGCAGTCGTCGCCGAGGAAGTCGGTGAAGTCAAAAAGCGAGAGGGTACGCCCTTTTTCAGACCCGACCGAGTTGCCAGTGTCATTGCAGAAATTCAGCGCATCAATCAAGGGCCGCTGAAAAACAAACACATCGCCGCCATATGGGGCGAAATCATGTCTGCTTGCTTGTCGCTTGAGTCCCCTGTTCGGGTGGCCTACCTCGGGCCTGCTGGCACATTCAGCGAGCAAGCAGCGCTGCAATTTTTCGGCAGCAGCATTGAGCACATTCCCTGCGCAAGTATTGATGAAGTTTTCCGCGCCACCGCTTCGGGCGGTGCGAGCTTTGGTGTGGTGCCTGTCGAAAATTCGTCGGAAGGCGTAGTGTCCCGATCGTTAGATCTGTTTTTAAATTCGCCGCTGCATATTGTGGGCGAGACCAGCTTGATGGTTAAGCACAACCTGCTACGTCTTGAAAACAGTACAGACGACATTCAAGCGGTGTACGCGCATCCGCAGGCTTTGGCGCAGTGCCAAAACTGGCTAACGACCCATTTGCCACACGCCGAGCGGCATGCGGCCTCCAGCAATGCCGAGGGCGCTCGTCTGGCATCTACAAATCCGCAATGGGCTGCGATTGCCAGCGAGCGTGCAGGAACGCAATTTGGCCTGCACAACATAGCTCACGGCATTCAAGACGACGCATTTAATCGAACCCGCTTTGCGGTAGTTTGCCTGCCGCAAACCCTTGCAGCCCCTGCCGCATCGGCGCAAGGTAAAGACTGCATAAGTCTGGTGGTGTCAGTGGCTAATCGGCCAGGGGCTGTTCATGACATTTTGGTGCCGCTCAAAGAATACGGCGTTTCAATGACACGATTTGAATCGCGCCCTGCACGTTCGGGGCAGTGGGAATATTATTTTTATATTGACCTTCAAGGTCACCCGACTCAGGCGCACGTCCAGTCGGCATTGGCCGCGCTGCAGCAACTCTGCGCGTTTTACAAGGTTCTTGGCACTTATCCAGTCAACGACTGAGCCATGAAGTTGCAGCTCATGAAATTTATAAGAACAGGTCATAGCGATGTTTGAGCAGTTAGGTCTTATTGGTTGCGGCCTTATGGGTGGCTCTTTTGCGCTGGCGCTAAAGCGGGCAGGTTTAGTCAAGCGCGTGGTGGGCTACAGCAAGTCGCCATCGACCACCGAGCGAGCCCGCCAAATGGGCGTGATTGACGTTGAGGCACCTTCTGCGCTGCTCGCGGTTTCCGGAGCCGATATTGTGCTGCTTGCAGTGCCAGTGTCCGCCACAGAAGCAACTTTCAAAGCCATCAGGCATTTGATTACGCCCAATACCCTGGTGATGGACGTTGGCTCGACCAAGCGAGATGTCGTTGACGCTGCTCGCCGTGTACTGCGAGACAACGTGGGCTGCTTTGTGCCCGCGCACCCTATCACTGGTAAAGAGGTATCAGGGGTGGAACACGCAGATGGCGATTTGTATGCTGGCAAACAAGTTATCTTGACGCCGATTGAACGCACTTACACGACCCAACTCAATTTGGCCGCCAAAGTGTGGACAGCCATTGGCTGCCATGTTGTGCAAATGTCGCCGCAGGCGCACGACGCAGCCTACGCAGCGGTCAGCCACCTGCCGCATTTGATTGCGTTTTCGTTGATCAACAGCATTGCCGACCAAGCCCACGGCGCCGACTACATGTCGCTCGCCGGCCCTGGGTTTCGTGACTTCTCTCGCATCGCAGCCAGTGACCCCAAGATGTGGCGCGACGTGTTAATTGCTAATCGGGAAGAGCTGCTGGCCCAATCAAAGCTGTTTCAACAGACCTTGCAACAGTTCGAAAAATTGATTCTCAATAGCGAGGGCGATGCGCTCGAGCAACTGATAGAGCAAGCCAGCCAAAAGCGCGCAACGTGGCGCATTTCTACGCCCAAACCGCACAAGTAAATCAGAGCGATGTTTAACGTCGAGTTTCTGGATGTGCCGCCGCTAGACGCTGCTTACGGCACAGTTCAACTGCCCGGTTCAAAAAGCATTTCCAATCGGGTCTTGTTGCTGGCTGCGCTGAGCCACGGCACAACGACCGTCCATGACCTGCTGGCCTCTGATGACACGACGGTGATGCTCACCGCTTTGAAGCAGCTCGGTTGCGGCATAAGCAGGGTCGGCTCAAGGGTGGAGGTTCAAGGCCTTGGCGGACGCCTGTCTATCGACAAGGTTGCACTGCAAATGGGCAACGCTGGCACTGCCATGCGGCCGCTGACAGCCGCGCTGGCCATGCTGGGCGGCGAGTTTGAACTGTCTGGCGTAGCCCGCATGCATGAACGGCCCATCGGCGACTTGGTGGACGCGCTTCGGCAGTTGGGCTGTGGCATTGATTACCTCGGAAACGACGGCTTTCCGCCTTTGAGGCTGCACGCAAGAGATGTGGGGCAGTTGGCGCTGAGCAAAGCCATTCGCGTGCGTGGTGATGTGTCCAGCCAGTTTTTGACTGCCTTGCTGATAGCGCTGCCACTGGTCGCCACTCAGGACATTCATATTGAAGTAGCGGGCGAGTTGATCTCAACGCCCTACATTGAAATTACGCTCAATTTGCTGGCTCGCTTTGGCATTCACATTCAGCGCGAAGGTTGGCAACGCTTTACGATTCCAGCGGGCAGCCAGTACCAGTCTCCCGGGGACATTTACGTTGAAGGTGACGCGTCATCTGCTAGCTATTTTATAGCTGCTGGCGCCCTATTTAATTGGTCTGAAGGCCAACAACATCTTGAAATTCAGGGTGTAGGAACGGACTCTATTCAGGGCGATATCCGTTTTGTCGAAGCCGCCCGTCTGATGGGCGCGCAGATCGAAAGTACGCCCAACTCGCTGCGTATTTCACCTCGCAAGCCCGAAAACGCGTCAAATCTGTGGCCCCTTAAAGCCATTGACCTGGACTGCAACCACATTCCTGACGCAGCCATGACGCTGGCCGTGATGGCGCTGTACGCAGAAGGCACCACCGTACTGCGCAACATCGCTAGCTGGCGCGTCAAAGAAACCGACCGCATTGCCGCGATGGCTTGCGAGCTGCGAAAGCTAGGCGCTACGGTTGAAGAAGGCCACGACTACTTAACAATCACCCCGCCTCCAAGCCCTGCCGATTGGACGACAGCGCCCATTCACACCTATGACGATCACCGAATAGCCATGTGTTTTTCGCTGGCCGCCTTTAACCCGGCGAAGCTGCCGATTCGCATTCTTGACCCGAAATGCGTAGCAAAAACCTTTCCTGATTATTTCGAAACGCTATTTTCGGTCGCCCAAACAGACACGGCCAACATTCCGGTGATTTGCATTGACGGCCCCACTGCCTCGGGCAAAGGCACGCTGGCGTCAACCGTGGCACACAGCTTGGGCTACCACTACCTCGACTCAGGAGCGCTGTACCGGCTTGCTGCTTTTGCGGCAACCGCTCAAGGCATTGACCTTGATGACGGGCCTGGGGTTGCCAGCATCGCGCGGCATCTGCCCGTCAAGTTTGCAGGTGAAAAAGTTTGGCTGAACGGCCAGGACGTGTCCAGCGCCATTCGCACCGAAGGAGCCGGCATGGCAGCATCCAAAGTGTCCGTGCACCCTGAAGTTCGCACCGCTTTGCTGGCACTTCAGCACAGTTTTCGCACCCTGCCCGGCTTGGTGGCTGACGGGCGCGACATGGGTACTGTGATTTTTCCGGACGCCGAGCTCAAAATTTACCTGACAGCCACCAGCCTGCACAGAGCCGAGCGGCGTCATAAGCAGTTGATTTCAAAGGGAAATCCAGCTACAATGCAAGACATTCTGCAAGATCTAAAGGCTCGCGACAAACGTGATTCATCACGCCAAACAGCGCCTTTAAAACCTGCTGAAAACGCCAAACTGCTAGACAACTCAGATTTGTCGATTGAAAAATCGGTGACTCAGGTGCTTGACTGGTGGCAAGGCACCCGGCCCTTTTGATCCCCGGCATTCACGTGCATGCGCCCTGCGGCGTATTGATCGAACGGAACATTAACTTAACCCGCCGTCTTAATTGACAGCAACAACATTCCCCAAGCAGATTTAAAAACCTTTCAGCAATTGTGCTGACTGAACCCTGCGTTGTGGACAAGGAAACACCATGTCTGAATCTTTTGCCGACCTATTTAACGAATCGCTCAAGCGCTCTGAAATGCGCACCGGTGAAGTCATCACCGCTGAAGTCGTTCGCATCGACCACAACCACGTCGTTGTCAACGCCGGACTTATGTCCGAGGCCTATGTGCCGCTCTAAGAATTCAAAAACGACCAGGGCGAGCTTGAAGTTCAAGTTGGCGACTTTGTGTCTGTTGCCATCGACTCGGTCGAAAACGGGTACGGCGACACGCTGCTGTCGCGCGACAAAGCCAAGCGCCTGGCCTCATGGATGAGCCTGGAGAAAGCCCTCGAATCTG
>JANOWB010000300.1:0-2764 GCA_031417695.1 Polaromonas sp. | reverse complement strand
CACACCCAGTGTGCCGCTGTCGCGCAACATGGGTGCCAAGCAGGCGATGGAAATGCTGCTGACTGGCGGCTTTATTTCAGCCGATGAAGCTAGGCAGCGTGGGCTAATCAATCGCGCGGTACCGCTTGAATCGCTCGACGCGGAAGTTGAATCGCTGGTGAAGGCCATTGTGGCCAAACCGCGCGAAGCAGTCGCCATGGGCAAGGCGCTTTTTTACAAGCAACGCGAAACCAATATTGAGGCGGCTTACCAATTAGCGGGCCAAACCATGGCCTGCAACATGGCGCACCCCGTAGCGCAAGAAGGTGTGCAAGCCTTCATTGAAAAACGAAAGCCATCATGGCCGGTTTGATATCTAGCAGTACTTTTTTCCCGCCTGGCTTGTTTTCTGGCACAGCGGCGTACCCCAAGCGGCGCATCGACAGTTTTGATGAGTGGCTGACTGCATTGGTGCAACCTACCGCGTTAGTCGAGCATGCCGTGTTGATCGCCAGCGTGGTGTTGGTGTGGCTCGCGGTGCGCCTTTTGCGCCGCGTCGTTGGCAACACAGACAACCAGTCGATTTTTTTCGGCAAACACATTATTGACGGCGTGCTTTTCCCGCTGCTGCTTTTGTTTACTGCCTACGCCGCCAGCGCGTTGTTGCTGCGGGTTCTGCCGTTGGCGGTGTTTAAAGTCGCGATTCCCGTACTGGTGTCGTTGGCGGTTATTCGCCTGGGCGTGAAGGTGTTGCAAGCGGCCTTTAAAGACTCGCCTTGGGCGCGTGGGCTGGAGCGCTCTATTTCATGGATTGCCTGGCTGGCCATGCTGCTGTGGGTCAGCGGCTTGCTGCCGGTCATTCTTGAAGAGCTGGACGACATCAAGTGGAAGTTTGGCGGCACCACGCTGTCGGTTCGCACCATGATTGAAGGTGCGTTCACGGCGTCGGTGGTGATTTTGATCACGCTGTGGGTGTCGGCCGCGATTGAGTCGCGCCTGCTGCGTTCGGCCACGGGCAATGAGCTGTCGCTGCGCAAGGCATTTAGCAATGCTACGCGGGTGATTTTGGTTTTTGTCGGCTTGATGGTGGCGCTGTCGGCGGTGGGCATTGACCTGACTGCACTTTCAGTAATTGGCGGTGCGATTGGGGTGGGTGTGGGTTTTGGCCTGCAAAAACTGGCTGCCAATTACGTCAGCGGTTTTGTCATGCTAGCCGAGCGCAGCGTGCGCATTGGCGACAACGTGCGGGTCGATACTTTTGAAGGCCGCATCACCGACATTCGGGCGCGCTACACGGTGGTGCGGGCGCTGTCTGGCCGCGAATCCATCGTGCCCAATGAAATGTTTATCAGCAACCGCATTGAAAACCTGTCGCTGGCTGACTCGCGTGTGCTGCAGGCGACTGTGGTGTCGGTGGCGTATGACAGCGATGTAGAACTGGTTATGCGGCTGCTGGTGGAGTCGGCATGCGCGCAAGAGCGTGTGCTCAAGCACCCCGAGCCGGGCGTTAATTTGACCAATTTTGGCCCTGATGGGTTGGAATTCACGCTGAACTACTGGATGACTGACCCCGAAAACGGGCAGCAAAATTTGCGTTCGCTGGTTAACCTGGCTGTGCTGGCAGCGCTTCGTGCCAACGGCGTGTCGATTCCGTACCCGCAGCGTGTGGTGCATTCTGTGGCTGATTTGGCGCCGCCACCGCCAGCCACACCCGTGCAGGCCGCTGCACCGGCACCACTTAACACCGCTAGCGACGCGCCCCGGCCGCCAGACCGGTCATCGGCCGCAACACCCGAGTAGTTTGCAGGGTTTGGTGACGCCGCTCTAAACAGCGGCTGGCGCTTGCCTATAATCAAAAACGAACGGTCGTACTATTTTGGTTTTTATGTCCTCGCAATCTACCTTTATCCCGTAAAAAACGCGGCAAAGCATAGAATGCAAGGCTGGTTTTACAGCTTACGTTAACGTCAACACGAATGGCACCGCACAGGTCGTCGTCAAACATCATTTTTGGAGCCGCGCAATGAAGGTTTTGGTCCCCGTAAAACGTGTAGTCGACTACAACGTCAAAGTCCGCGTCAAATCTGACGGCACCGGTGTCGATATTGCCAACGTCAAAATGAGCATGAACCCGTTCGACGAAATCGCGATTGAAGAGGCCACCCGCTTGAAAGAAAAAGGCGTAGCTACTGAAGTTATAGCAGTAAGCTGCGGCGTATTGCAGTGCCAGGAGACGCTGCGCACCGCCATGGCAATTGGTGCTGACCGCGCCATTTTGGTGGAAACCAATGAAGAACTGCAGCCGCTGGCCGTTGCCAAGCTGCTCAAAGCGCTGGTTGATAAAGAACAACCACAGCTCGTTATTTTGGGCAAACAAGCCATTGACGACGACTGCAACCAAACCGGCCAAATGCTCGCCGCACTGCTCGGCTGGCCGCAAGCCACGTTTGCCTTCAAGGTTGAAGTAGTGGACGGCAAAGTGAATGTGACCCGCGAGGTTGACGGCGGCCTGGAGACGCTGGCGCTTACGCTACCCGCCATCATCACCACCGACCTGCGCTTGAACGAGCCGCGTTATGTCACGCTGCCCAACATCATGAAGGCCAAGAAAAAGCAACTCGATAACTTCAAGCCTGAAGATTTGGGTGTCGACGTCAAGCCGCGCATCAAAACCCTGAGCGTGAACGAGCCGCCCAAGCGCAGCGCGGGCATCAAAGTAGCCGATGTTGCCGCGCTGGTCGACAAGCTTAAAAACGAAGCCAAAGTTATTTAACCGACGCCTTCA
>JANOWB010000299.1:0-3011 GCA_031417695.1 Polaromonas sp. | reverse complement strand
TCAACGTGCTGGCTGGCGGGGAGCATGCTAATGACGACATCAGCGCGTTTCACCGCGTCCAAAGCAGACGCAGCAATGCGTGCACCTGCATCGCCCAGCGGTTTGCAAGCCGCAGCTGTCAAATCAAAACCGACCACTGTGTGTCCTGCTTTGTGCAGGTTGAACGCCATAGGCGCGCCCATGTTGCCCAGGCCAATAAATGCGATGTTCATGAATAGTCTCCGAATATTTTTATCTGATGTCAGCGGCGGAAGAATCCAGCATGTGGCGGGACACAATCACGCGCATGATCTCGTTGGTGCCTTCCAAAATTTGGTGCACGCGCGTGTCGCGCACCAACCGCTCGAGCGGGTAGTCGCGAATGTAGCCGTAGCCACCATGAATTTGCAGCGCCTCGTTGCAAATCTTGAAACCGGAATCGGTTGCCAGTTGCTTGGCCATGGCGCAATACACACTTGCCTCGCTGGAACCAGCGTCTAGCTTGCTTGCAGCCAGCCGCACCATTTGCCGCGCCGCCACCAGCTCGGTCGCCATGTCGGCAATTTTGAATTGCAGCGCCTGAAACCCGGCCAGCGGTTTGCCAAACTGGCTGCGCTCGTGCATGTAGGTGCGTGCAGCATCGAGCGCGCCTTGCGCCGCACCGACTGAGCAGGTAGCGATGTTGATGCGCCCACCGTCCAGGCCCTTCATGGCAATGCGAAAGCCCTCGCCTTCTTCGCCCAACAGATGGTTGGCCGGCACGCGCACTTTGTCAAACGAGATGGTGCGGGTCGGCTGGCTGTGCCAACCCATTTTTTCTTCGTTGCGGCCGTAGGTGATGCCCGCTGTGTTGGCGGGCACCAGCAGGGCTGAAATGCCCGCCGCGCCCGGCCCGCCAGTGCGAGTCATCACCACCAGCGCATGGGTTGCGCCCGCGCCTGAAATGAAAGCTTTGCTGCCGGTAATTTCGTAGTGCCCGTCAATCAAAGTTGCCGTGGTGCGCAGCGAAGCGGCATCAGAGCCCGCGCCTGCTTCAGTCAGGCAATAAGACGCCAGCTTGCTGCCCGACGTGAGCTGCTCGCCCCATTCAGCCGCGACTTCAGGCCGCGCCCAGTTGGTAATCATCCACGTCGCCATGTTGTGAATGGTGATGTACGCCGTGGTCGACGGGCAGGCCGCAGCGAGTTCTTCAAATACCAGCGTAGCATCCAGCCGCGGTAGCCCCAAGCCGCCATGCGCCTCAGCCGCGTACAGGCCGCAAAAGCCGAGTTGCCCGGCAGCTGCAATGGTGGCCACCGGGAAGATGCTTTCTGCATCCCACTTTGCGGCATGTGGTGACAGTTCACCCGCCGCAAAATCGCGAGCGGCTTGCTGAAAGGCCAGTTGGTCTTCGGTTAAATCAAAGTTCATACGGCAAAGTTCATTTTGACCCCGCCGATTACTTGAGGCTGATGGTGGTGTTGACCGGCCCTGCAACGCTCGAGTCGTCGAACCAGCGCTCGGTAATGGTTTTGGTTTGTGTGTAAAACAAAATCACCTGCTTGCCGTAAGGGCCCAAGTCGCCGAGCTTGGACGCGCGCGAGCCTGTAAAAGAAAACAGCGGTACTGGTACCGGAATCGGCACATTGATGCCGACCTGGCCCACATCAATTTCTTCCTGAAATTTGCGTGCGGCTGCGCCTGACTGCGTGAACAGCGCAGTGCCGTTGCCGTTCGGGTTGGCATTGATCATGGCAATCGCTTCGTCAAGACTGGCCGCGCTCGCAATGCACAGCACCGGGCCAAAAATTTCCTGGTCGTACACGTGCATGCCGGGTTTAACGCCTGAAAAAATCGTGGGGCCGACGAAGTTCCCCTTGTCTAAACCAGCAGGCAATGCGGGCTTGCGGCCGTCTAGCACCAGCGTGGCGCCTTCGGCAATGCCTTTGGCAATCAATCCTTCAACGCGGTCTTTGGCATGGCATGAAATCACCGGGCCAATGTCTACGCCCGCTTGCGAGCCGTCACCCATCTTCAGGGTTTTGGCACGCTCGGCCAGCTCGGGAATCCAGTCATTGGCGGCGCCCACCATCACGGCGACCGACACCGCCATGCAGCGCTGACCAGCCGCGCCAAAGCCTGCGCCGACCAGTGCGTTCAATGTTTGTTCTTTGTTGGCGTCCGGCAAAATAATGGCGTGGTTTTTTGCGCCCATCATGCACTGCACGCGCTTGCCTGATGCAGACGAACGGTGGTACACATGCGTGCCGACTTTGGTTGAACCGACGAATGACACCGCCTTGATGTCGGCGTGGTCGCAAATCGCGTTGACCACTTCTTCGCCGCCGTGCACCACGTTCAGCACTCCGGGCGGAATGCCCGCCTCAATAGCCAGCTCCACCAGCCGCATCGTGCTCATTGGGTCTTGCTCAGACGGTTTGAGCACAAAGGTATTGCCGCAAGCAATCGCCATCGGAAACATCCAAAGCGGAATCATGGCCGGGAAGTTAAACGGCGTGATGCCCGCGCACACCCCCAGCGGTTGCTGCACGGTATACGTGTCAACGCCCGTGGCCACGTTGTTGGCCAGCTCACCCATTTGCAGACTGCCGATGTTGGCAGCTTGCTCAACGACTTCCAGGCCACGAAAAATATCGCCTTCAGCATCAGGCAGTGTTTTGCCTTGCTCAGCCGTCAATATGGCGGCAACTTCTTTCATGTTTTCACGAATCAGCTGCTGGTACTTCAAAAAGATACGGGCGCGCACGCCAATCGGCGCATGCCGCCAGGTTTTGAAAGCTTCTTTGCCTGCGGCCACGGCTGCATCAACTTCAGCGGCGGTAGCCATTGGCACGCGGGCCAGTACTTGCTGCGTGGCCGGGTTGATGATGTCGCGCCACTCGGTGGTTTTGGATTCAATGAATTTGCCGTTGATCAGCAGCTTGACGGTGGGGATGGCGGCGGCACTGGCTAGTGCAGCAGAACTGGCTTTGGGAGGGGTAGCAGTAGCGGTGTTCATGGAAGTCTCCAGGTGGGGTGAATGATGTTCAGAA
>JANOWB010000298.1:0-3900 GCA_031417695.1 Polaromonas sp. | reverse complement strand
GCAAGACCGCGCTTGGGTCATGGCCGCGCTAGAGTCGGTTAGCCTTGTCACCTGGTTCGACGAAGACACCCCGCTGAGCATCATCACTGAGCTTCGACCCCACACGCTGGTCAAAGGCGGTGACTACGACATGCGCGCACTGCCAGAAACTGCGGTGGTCGAACGTTACGGCGGCACAGCTGTCGCAATTGCTTTTATTGATGGGTATTCCACCACTGCGCTGGTGCAAAAAATTCGCCACACGCCGGTTTAGCAGCGCTATTTATTCAATAGCTGCTCGCACCCATATCAATTGGGCTAAAGCACTATTTAAGGACAATTACTTGGATGCAGGCACTGCGGGCGGCATCACCACGACAGTGTCGCCGCCGGTAGCCCCTTTTTCACCCATGCTGCCCGTTGCACCAGTGGTACCCGTTGCGCCGGTGGTACCGGTGGTTCCTGAGCTGCCCGACGGGCCCGCCGGACCGGCAGGGCCCGGAACTGTCACCACGGCTGGCGGAGTGACAACGGTAGCAGGGCGATCGCAGGCGCTGAGGGCAACGACGGCCGCGCTCAAAATAACAGCTGAATAAATGGTATATCTCTTCATAAGGGTTCCTGGTGTTTGCCGATACAGCTGCTTACCCAAAATGGTGAACGCCGCGGCAGGGTAACAATCGAGTTAAGACCTGCAATTTTGAAACGGCGCTAAATCTTTCGGCGTAGGGCGATGCCTGCACCCTGCGTGGGGAAATGGCGGGTAACAGGTTGTGCAAGTACTGCGCGCCTCTTTTTAACTATGCACAGTTAGTGAACACGCCCGGCTTTTGGGGCACCGGCTTTGCCCGTTACCGCGCCGCTATTGGCAGCGACCCGGCTGCTTGTTCACGCCGAAACACCTTGCGCCAGACAGTGGCCAACCACTCTTCAAGGTCATCAACCAGTGTGTAGACCGCAGGAATCACCAGCAAACTCAGCAGCGTTGACGTCATCAACCCGCCAATCACGGCCACACCCATGGGCGCGCGAAAGCTGCCGTCGGAGGCGCCCCAGCTAAAAGCAATCGGCATCATGCCTGCACCCATGGCAATGGTGGTCATCACAATGGGGCGAACGCGTTTGTGGCACGCATCTAACAGTGCATCCATTCTGCTCATGGGCTCAAACGCATCGTGCGTGTCGGTGGCCGGTTTGCCGCGGCGCGCTTCAATGGCGTACTCGACCAGCAAAATTGAATTCTTGGTGGCAATGCCCATCAGCATGATCAGCCCGATCAGCGACGGCATGGAAAAGCTTTTGTCGCCAATCAACAGCGCCGCAAACGCGCCACCTAACGACAACGGAAGCGCCGCCAAAATCGTGAAGGGTTGCAAGAAGTCTTTGAACAGCAGCACCAGCACGATGTAAATACACAGCACTGCCGTGAGCATGGCCAAGCCAAAACTGGCAAACAGCTCGCCCATGACTTCAGCATCGCCAATCACGACTTGCTTGATGCCAGCCGGCAGATTTTTCAGCGTCGGCAGCTCATTGACGGCCTTGGTCACGTCACCCAGCGGCATGCCTGACAGCTCAATTTCAAACTGCACATTGCGGGAGCGATTAAAGCGGTCAATCACCGCCGGGCCGCCAGCCAAATCAATGCTGGCGACCTGGCTAAGCATGACGGGGCCTTTGGTGCCGGGCACCATCAGGCGCTCGAGTGCGCCGATGTCTTCGCGCGCATCGTCAGACAAACGCACCACAATAGGAATTTGGCGTTGGGCCAAATTTAATTTAGGCAGCGACGCATCAAAATCGCCCACCGTCGCAATGCGCACGGTTTCGCCGATAGCGGCGCTGGTCACACCCAAGTCGGCCATGCGCGCGAAGTCGGGTCGCACAGTTAACTCAGGGCGCACCAGCGATGCACTGGATGCGACGGAGCCCAACCCGGCAATCGTGCGTAGCTCTTTTTCAAGCGTGGCTGCAGCTGCGCCCAACGCTACCGGGTCTTCGCCCGTCAGTGCCAGCACATACTTTTCACCCGAGCCGCCCAAGCCGACCTTGCTGCGTACGCCGGGCAGCTCTTCAAGTGCTTTGCGAATGTTGTTTTCAATGCCTTGTTTGCGCGGGCGCTCGCCACGCGGCGCCAACAAAATAGTCAGCGTCGCTTTGCGTGATTCAGCCACGCCGCCAGGAGCAAACGGGTCGCCACCGGCCGCACCACCACCCACTGTGGTGTAGACAGATTTGACATACTGAACCTTGGCAATCAACAGCCGCGCGGCTTCGGCTGCGACCTTGGTTTGCGCCAATTTCGTTCCGGGCGGCAGTTCTAAATTAACCTGAGTTTGCGAGTTGTCGTCGGGCGGAATAAAGCCGGTGGGCAACAAAGGAATCAAAAACAACGACCCGACAAAAAACGCGCCCGCCGCCATCACGGTTGTCCAGCGGTGCTGCAAGCACCAGCGTCTGGTGCGCATGTACCAAGCCATCAATTTCCCATCTTTCGGGTTGTGCTCTTTGGCCAGCGGCTTCAAGATGTAGGCCGCCATCATGGGCGTGAGCATGCGCGCCACAATCAGCGATGCAAACACCGCCAGCGCCGCCGTCCAGCCGAACTGCTTGAAAAATTTACCCACAATGCCGCTCATGAAGGCGGTTGGTAAAAATACCGCAATCAGCGTGAAGGTAATGGCAATCACCGCCACGCCAATCTCGTCAGCGGCTTCCATCGCGGCCTGGTAGGGCGACTTGCCCATGCGCAGGTGGCGCACGATATTTTCAACCTCCACAATCGCGTCGTCGACCAAAATACCAATCACCAAGCTCAGCGCCAACAGCGTCACCACGTTGATGGAAAAGCCCAAATAATTCATGCCAATAAAAGCCGGAATCACCGACAACGGCAGCGCCACCGATGAGATAAACGTGGCCCGCCAGTCGCGTAGAAACAAGAACACCACCAGTACTGCCAACAGCGCGCCTTCAATCAGCAAGGTGAGTGAGGCAGCGTATTCTTCTTCCACCGGCGTCACAAAGTCAAAGGCTTCAGTCAGTTGCATGTCGGGCCGGGCGAGTTTTATTTCGTCTAGCGCAGCGCGCACACCACGGCCAGCTTCAACTTCGCTCGAGCCTTTGCTGCGCGCAATTTCAAACCCCACCACCGGAACGCCATTAAGCAGCGCGCTTGAGCGCGGCTCAGCAATCGTGTCTTGCACGGTCGCAATTTGATCCAGGCGAATGCTGCGGCCACCGCTCAGGCCCAACTGAATAGCGCCAATCTCAGCGGCCGATTTAACCGTGGCCAGCGTGCGAACCGGCTGCTCGCTGGTGCCCAAATCGACCCGGCCGCCTGCGGTTTCCATCTGCACATCACGCAGTTGGCGCGATACGGCGGCAGCACTGACACCGAGCGACTGCATCTTGGCAGCGTTAAGGGCGATGCGCACTTCACGATTAACGCCGCCGACCCGGCTGACGGAGCCTACGCCGGGTACGGCCAACAAGCGGCGGGTAAGCGTGTCGTCTACAAACCAGCTCAAGGCTTCGTCGTCCATCGACGCAATGCGAATGGTGTAGGCCAGCACAGCGCCGCCCGAAATATTGACCTTGCTGACCACCGGGTCGCGGAGGTCGGCGGGCAAGTCCGAGCGCACTTGTTGCACAGCCGAGCGAGTTTCGTCGAGTGCTTCTTGCGTGGTTTTTTCCAGCCGAAATTCGGCAGTAATCGTTACCACGCCGTCTTGAACTTTGGTATAAATATTTTTCAGGCCTTGAATGCCAGCAATGGCGTTTTCGATTTTGCGGGCCACTTCAGTTTCAAGCTGCGCGGGCGATCCACCGGGCAAGCTGGCGGTGATGATGATGTTGGGCACATCCAGGTCAGGAAAGTTTTGCACCTTCATGTTTTGGTAGCCGAGCACGCCCGCAAAG
>JANOWB010000297.1:0-2699 GCA_031417695.1 Polaromonas sp. | reverse complement strand
GCAGGCCACGTCGCCTTTTGCTTGGGTAGTGCTGGGGGGCGCGCCGTATTGCCCGTTTGGCCCGGCGCGGGGCGCGCGCCAGCTAAATATGCAGCGGGTGCTGAACATCCAGCCTAAAAACGACAGCCCCGCCATGCTGTGGGCCACGCGTGAAGCGCTGCAATGCGCCGACGTAGGCGCAGTGCTGGCCTGGCTGCCCGATGCCCGGGGCGCGCATTTGCGGCGTTTGCAAATTGCGGCGCTGGCCAACGACAAGCTGCTGTTTGTCTTCAGGCCTTTAGCAGCGCAGCACGACTCGTCGCCCGCGCCGCTGCGCATGAAGCTGGCGGGCATGGCGCAATCTCAAGGGCTAAGTGCGGCAGGGCACAACCTGCGAATTGACGTGTTCAAGCGCCGCGGCCCGACTCTGGCTGCGCCGGTGTTGATTGACACCCGCCCGCCCCGGCTGGCCGCGCTGCTGGCCGCTAGTGGCGAGCGTGTTCATCAGCATGAGCCTGAACGGGAGCCAGAACGCCAGCCATCGTTGTTTGCTACTTCGTTTGACATGTCAGAAATTTTAAGAAAGCCGCTTCATGCGCTGGATCGCACTGCAAGCTTGCAGCATTGAGCCTATGGCCAGCACGGACGAGGCTGTGCCTGGCGGCGTGAGCGGGGCGATCGCGCCTCGGGTTACTAATCTTGAGGCAGCCCAACAAGCCATCTGCGCCGTCTCGCTCGGCTTCACGCCGCGCGTGGCTGTGTGCGGCAACGCGGTGGTGTTAGAAGTTTCAGGCAGCCTGCGCCTGTTTGGTGGGCTGCACAAGCTGGCGGCGTTGCTAGAGGCCAATTTACACGTATTTTTCAAGCAAAATAGCCTTTTAGCCCAAATAATACGGGCGCAAGCAGCTACATCTTTAATAGCTATTGGGCGCTTGAGCTTGACTCGCGCAAGTCAAAAGCTACCCGCCCGCGTGGCCGACATGCCCATGCACACACTAGCCGCCACGCACCCGCACCTGGCTGTACTTGAGCGCACCGGCTGCCGCACCTGGGGCGACTTGTTGGCGCTGCCGCGTGACGGCGTGGCCCGGCGCTTTGGCGCGCCGCTGCTGGCCGCACTCGACCAAGCCCGCGGGGCGCTGCCCGAGGCGTATGTGTGGCGCGTGTTGCCCGAGCAGTTTGAGCAAAAAATCGAGCTGGATGCGCTGGTCATTCACACGCCCGCGTTGATGGCCGGCGTTAACGCGCTGCTGGTGCAACTGCACGCCTGGTTGCTGGGCCGCCAAAGCGGGCTGTGCGCGCTCAAGCTGGTGTGGCATTTAGACAAGCGCCGTGACGTGCCGCCGACCGGCTCTCTGGTGGTGCGCACCGCCCAGCCTGCGCAAGATTTGCAGCATGTGGCGCGGTTGATTGCCGAGCGCTTGAATCAGGTGGTGTTGGGCGCGCCGGTACACAGCATCACGCTGGCGTCGCTTGAAACCGTGAGCCTGCGAGACGCTGCTCTAGCCACCGCCAGCTTGCTGATCGAGCCCAAGCAGCAGGGCGTTAGCAGCACGCAGTTTATTGAACGCTTGAGCGCGCGGCTCGGCCCCGCCAGCGTCGAGGTGTGGCAGCCGCAAGCTGACCACCGGCCCGAGGCCATGCAGCGCTGGGTAAGGGTAGAGACAGGTGCCGAGGCAGAGACAATTGCTACTAAATCAGGAGCTGCTCGCGCCCGTATTTACTCATCAAAAGGCATAAAAGATACTGAAAAAGTACCCAAAACCGATGCTTTGTACCCCACCTGGCTGCTGCGCCAGCCGCTAAAGCTCGCCAGCAAAGCAGGCGCGCCGCTGCATCAAGGTGCACTCGTCAAGCTGGCCGGGCCGCAGCGCCTGGAGGCCACCGGCTGGTTGCTCGCCGACCAAGCCGACATTACTCCTGCGCTGCGCGACTACTTTATTTACCGCAGCAGCCAGGGCGTACTGCTGTGGATTTACAGCGAGCGTTTGGCGTTGACTGAACGCGGCCAAACGCAGCGCGAGTGGTATTTACAAGGCGTGTTTGCATGAGCTTGCCCGCCAAACTACCCGCCTATGCCGAACTGCATGCTTTAAGCAACTTCAGCTTTCAGCGCGGCGCGTCACACGCTGAAGAGCTGGTCGAGCGCGCCGCTGCGTTGGGTTACAGCGCGATTGCGATTACCGACGAATGCTCAGTCGCAGGCGTGGTGCGCGCGCATGGTGAGGCTAAAAAGCACGGCTTGCAACTGCTGCCGGGCGCTGAGTTTTTAGTGCAATGCGCAGATCCGTTTCGCCTGGTTGTATTGCCGCACAACGCTGAAGGCTGGGGTAACTTGTGTGAGTTCATTACCCAAGCCAAAGCAGCGGGCGACTTGCTGGAAAAAGGCAGCTATCTGGTTACGCCAGAGTCTGATTGGTCCATTCTCCAGCACTGTGAAGTTATCTTTTGCTTGCCACAAGGCGCTATTAATACAGAAGCTGCTTGCGCCCGCATTCATTGGGCTATAGGCATTTTTTGCTTGAATTTTAAGTCTGACTGTGCATTTCTTGCCCCTTCCCCCTCTGGGGGAAGGTTGGGATGGGGGCACGCGCGATGCTTGCAGTCTCTCGGCACTGGCCCCCACCCCAACCCACCCCCGGAAGGGGAGGGAGCATCGTTATTTCCTACACCCCCAGACCAGAGACTGTACAATCTCGGGTTAGCCGTCGAACTGCTCC
>JANOWB010000296.1:0-8151 GCA_031417695.1 Polaromonas sp. | reverse complement strand
TGACGACAAACGGGCATCCAGGGTTGGTCCATTCCAGCACCACATGTTTGCCTTTGAAGTCACTCAGCTTGCGGGTTTTGCCCAGCGCGTCCAGGGCCGTAAAGTCAGGGGCGGCTTGGCCGACGGTGGCAGCAGCGGCTTGCGCTTGGGCCATGCCGACGGCCAATGTTGGCAAGATAAGCGAAGAAGAAAAAGTTCGGCGATTCAACATGGTTAAAACTCCTAAAAAGTTAAAGCTTGGCCAACTCGGCTCTGACATCATCCACTGACAAAATCTCGCTCAACACCACTGGCGCGCGACCAGGCTTGTAAATCACGTACACCGGCACACCACTGCGGCCTAGTTGGGTCAAAGCGGCGGTCACGGCTGGGTCGCGGCGCGTCCAGTCGGCGCGCAGCAACACGACTTTTTTAGCAGCCATGTCAGCCAACACGTCAGGGTGGCTCAGCGTGGTTTTCTTGTTGTACTGGCAGGTCACGCACCAGGCGGCGGTGAAGTCAACAAACACGCTTTGGCCAGTAGCCGTAAGCTGGTCGACGCGGCCTGGCTCCCATGCTTGCCAGCCGGTACTCAACGAAGCTTGCGCAACATTACCTTCTTGAATTTTAGTAATGTTTTGGCCTGTAGACCATATAAATAAGGCGCAAGCAGCTATTGAAAGCGTAGCAATCACAGTGCGCGAACGCCCCTTCAATGTCAGCGCCCAAATGCTCAACGCCATCAACACCAGCACGCCCAGCAGCGCGCCCGCGCCATCGATACCGCTCTGCTGGCCCAGCACCCACACCAGCCAGGCAACGGTGGCAAACATGGGGAAAGCCATCAACTGTTTAAACGTAACCATCCACGCGCCCGGGCGCGGCAGGGCGCGCGCAACGGCTGGTACGGCGCTGGCTGCCAAATACGGCAACGCCATGCCCAAACCAATGGCAGCGAAAACAGTCAGGGCTTGCACGGCGGGCAAACCCAAGGCATAGCCCAACGACGCGCCCATGAAAGGCGCGGTACACGGCGATGCAATAGCCGTGGCCAGCACGCCAGACAAAAACGAATCAATCGTCGGGTTTTTGGCCTGCAAGCTGGCCACGCGGCTGGGTAAAAAGCTGCCAAATTCAAATAAGCCCGCCAAGTTCAACCCCAGCAGCGTGAACAACACGGCCAGCCCAGCCACCACAGCCGGGCTTTGCAATTGAAAGCCCCAGCCCAGCTGCTCACCCGCTGCCCGCAAGCCCAGCAACAGCGCGCCGAGTGCTAAAAACGACAGCGTGACACCGGCTGTGTAAGCCAGCCCGGTGGCCACGCGGGTGCGCTGGTCTTTAACGTTCACAAAGCTCACCACCTTGATGGCCAGCACGGGGAACACGCAGGGCATCAAATTCAAAATCATGCCGCCAATGAGCGCGCCCAACAACGCCAGCCAAAAAGTCATCGGGGCTGCAGTGCTTTGAATCGGTGCCGCGCCACTGGTGGCGTTGGCTTTGAGCGCGGCTTCAAGCGCGGGCGATACCTGCGCGGCAGCAGCGACCTTCGGCCACTCGCCTTTTACCGGGGCTTCGATCCGGTAAGCAGTTTTATCTATCGCCACCACTACCGGCATGACCGCAGGGCTTTCGGTGCGCTGGCCGGACAACGGGATTTGCGACGTCCATACATTGCCCTGCCAGGCTTGCGTCCACTGCGCTGCAGGTTCAATCACGCTGCCGGTTTCTGGAAAGAACGCCAGCGTTTTGCCGGTCAATGCGGCGGGCAGCCCTGCTAATGAGACTTTGATCGTGTTGCCAGCCACGTCAATCTGACTGGCACCGGTTTTCAGTGATTTGGGCGACGCGTCAAACGCCGCCTGAAACGCTGCGCCTTGCAGCGCAGTGGTGCTTTTGACCGGCAGGCTCAACGCAAAGTCACCCTCTTGCGGAATGCATTCTTTTTTGCACACCAGCCACGCTGCTTTGAGCTTGATGTCTAGCTGAGTGCCGTTAAAACCGGGCGCCACTGTCAAAGGTACAGGCAGCAGCACTGTGCCCTCATAGCCGTAATTGGCCAGCGTGCCAATCGGGATTTTTTTAGGTGTCGGCCACGCAATTTCACCAGGGTCAATGCCGGCGGGCAGCTTGAAGTCCAGCACAGTGGGCAGGCCAGAATCGCCCGCATTTTTCCAGTAGGTGTGCCACTCGGGCTGGTGCGCGATTTGCAAACCCACCCACAGCTGCTTGCCCGGGCCCACACCGTCAGGAGCAAAAGCCATGAGCTCGGCGCGCACCTGATCGGTCGTGACCACGCTGCTGGCAGCCTTGCCAGACAGGTTTAAGGGATTAATTTGGGCTGTAGCCCAATGAATATGGGCGCAAGCAGCTACTATAAAAATAGCGTTTCGGATAGATCGGAAATTCATAGAAGTATGTCAGAGGAGGAGCGAGAGCAATAGTTCCAGCGAGGCTGCTCAATTGGTCGATTCAGAAGCTGACTTATTACAAACTCCGATAATAAGATCATGCCCCGCCCGCCATGTTCCATCGTTTTAGCCACCCTGAATGCCAAGTACATTCATGCGTCGCTGGGGCTGCGCTACCTGCTGGCCAATATGGACGTGCATGGCGGGCCGGGCCTAAAAAGCCAAACCCAGTTGCGAGAGTTCGTCATTGCGCAGCGGCCGCTGCAGATTGTCGAAGAGCTGCTGGCCATAGGGCCCAAGGTGATTGGCTTTGGGGTGTACATCTGGAACGTGGTCGAAACTACGCAGGTGGTGGCTTTGCTTAAAGCGTTGCGGCCAGATATCAAAATCATTTTGGGCGGGCCAGAAGTCAGTTTTGAAATTGACAGCCAGGAGATTTGCCGCCTGGCCGACCACGTGATCACAGGTTGGGGCGATGTGAGCTTTCCCAAACTCTGCCGGGCTTTGCTCGACGGCCCTAAGCCGTTGATGAAAATCATTGCTGGCGAGCAACCTGCGTTGGATGCGATTGCGCTGCCGTACAACGAATACACAGCTGATGACTTGGCCAATCGGCTGCTGTATGTCGAGGCATCTCGTGGCTGCCCTTTTAAGTGCGAATTTTGTTTAAGCTCGCTGGATAAAACCGCTTGGGCGTTTGACCTGGATGTGTTCATGGTTGAGCTGGATGCATTGCATCAGCGCGGGGCGCGCAACTTCAAGTTTGTGGATCGTACGTTCAATCTGAAAGTCGACTTTTCAGTGCGAATTTTGCAGTTTTTCTTGGACAGACTAACCCCGAACCTGTTCATTCATTTTGAAGTAGTCCCCGACAGCCTGCATGACAAACTGAAAGCGCTGATTGCGCAGTTCCCCGCTGGTTCGCTGCAATTTGAAGTGGGTATTCAAAGCTTTAACCCCGACGTGCAGCAACGCATTTCACGCAGGCAAGACAACATCAAGACTGCTGACAACCTGCGCTGGCTGGTCACGCAAAGCCAAGCGCACGTACATGCTGATTTGATTTTTGGCCTGCCCGGTGAAACGCTAGAGAGTTTTGCAAACGGCTTTGACAAGCTGTATGACTTGGCCCCGCATGAGATTCAATTCGGCATTTTGAAGCGCCTGCGCGGCACACCGATTACACGGCACACGGTGGACTGCGGCATGGTGTACGAGCCGCAAACGCCGTACACGATTTTGCAAAACTCCACCGTTGATTTTGTGCAGATGCAGCGCATAAAACGCTTCGCGCGGTACTGGGACATGGTGGCCAATTCGGGCCGTTTTAGCGCGGCGTTAAAGCTGCTGTTGCAGCCCGACTCGGCCTTTAATCACTTTTTAAACTTCAGCGACTGGCTGTGGCAAACGACCAGCAAAACGCATGAGTTTGCGCACGAGAAGCTGGTGGACTTGATGTATGAGCACTTGGTCAGCGTGCGCGGCCTGAACTTTGAGACTGTACAAACCGCGCTGCTGGTCGATTACACAGCCAGCGGTGCGCGAAGCAGGCCGCACTGCCTGGCGCAGCTGCTAAATGCGCAGCAAGCTGCAACCCTGAAGACGCCGAAAACTTTGGACAAACACCTTGTTCAGCGCCAGGTCCGGCACCAGTCAAGCAAAATCGAGGCGTTAAAACTCGAAGCCTAATTGAGGCGTTTCAAGCGCGGGGTCCAACGACTTTCGCACTTTTACAGCGCCCTTGCGGGGCCGCACCATTTCACGATTCGGGCTGCGCGAGCCGTGCTTTTCAAACACCCGCGCCGCCTCGGTTTGTACAGCCTTCTCAGCTTTTTTGCCGTAGATTTTTTCTTTGGCAGCCAGTGTGGCGGCTTTCAAGTCAACCACTGGCGCCGGGTAGTTGGCAGGCGGCGACGCCATCAAATAAGGCTCGTGAATAAATTCGGGCGCAACCGCTGCGATATCTGCAAGCTCAGGCACCCACCGGCGAATGAATGTGCCGGTCGGGTCCTGGTCGTGGCTTTGCTTGGTGGGGCTGTAAATCCGGATGGTGTTGATGCCTGTCACGCCCGACTGCATTTGGCACTGGCTCCAGTGAATGCCGGGCTCGTAGTCGGTGAACTGCTGCGCCAGGTGCGTGCCCAAATGCCGCCAGTGCAGCCACAGCTGGTACGCACCAAAGCTGACCAGCATCGCCCGCATTCTGAAGTTGATCCAGCCCGTCGCATTCAAGCTGCGCATACAGGCGTCGATGAAGGGGTAGCCAGTGCGGCCTTCTCGCCACGCCGTTAAACGTGCGTTTTCTTCGTCAGTTAACTCGCCTTCGTTACGCAGGTTGTCAAAGCCGCGGTTGACATTGCGCAGCTCGATGGCGGGCTCCGATTCAAGCTTTTGTATGAAGTGACAGTGCCAGTGCAGGCGACTTTCAAAGCTTTTGAGCGATGCTAAAAAGCCGTCGGGCCGCTCGCCCGCAGGTATCGCTTGCAGATCGGCCCGGCGTTGCGCAGTCGCGTGCATGCATTCACGAATGCTCAATGTGCCCCAAGCCAGTTGGGCTGAAATGCGCGAGCAACTTTCAGGTGCTGTCACGGGGCTGGACATGTCAAAGCGATACGTTCGGCCACGCTGCTGCAAAAAAGTGTGGAGTTCATCAAGCGCGAGTGAGCGACCGCCGCGTTTGCGATTGGGCTTGTCCGCGCTGGGCATGTGCAAATCAGCCGCCGTCATTTCGCTGCAGGTTTCTAAACCCGCAAGCGCCGGTGCCACCACCCAGCTGACTTGCTCAGGCGCAGGCAGCACTTCGCTTTGCAAGCGCTTTAATCGGTGCTGCGTCCAGCGGTTGCGCCCGCCGCCGTGGGACAGCAAGCGGCGCACCACGCCGTTGCTGGGAAATTCGCGCCACTCAACGCTGTTGGCTTTGCACCAGTCGGCCACGGCCAAATCGCGCATGTAGCTCCAGGCATTGCCAGTTTCTTCTGTGCTGACCAGCGTGAATGCGCCCAGCTCGGCGTGCAGCGCGGCAAGCACGTCGAGCATCTCGCCGTGCATGCGGCAAAGCCGGGCTTTCTCGGGGCTGTCTTGCCTGATCCAAGCATCCAGCTCGGCTAAACACTCATTGGCAAAACCCGCGTGCTGCGCGGCCATATCGCTTTGCTGCCACATGGCAGGTTCGTACACCCACAGCGGCAGCACTGCACCGCCGCACTCAGCCGCCCACGCCGCTGCATTGCTGAGTGCCGCATGGTCGTGCCAGCGCAGGTCTTTTTTAAACCAGACGATGAAAAGCGGGGAATCCATGCCCCGAATTTTAGTGGCGGGTGGGCAACCTTGCCAGGCCTAGGAGTAAGTTATCCAGTCGGCGTACTCGGGGGTGTTGAGGTGCGGCAAAGTGTTGTAAGTCACCAGCATGTGGCGCTTGGGGTTAAAGGCGAATTCAGTGACCGAAGAATTGCGAATGCGCAGGTTGAGCTCAATCGTTGCCTCGGGCGGGCAGCCGAGTATGTGGCCGACCGCCGTGGCAATGGGCCCGCCGCTGGACACCAGCAGCACATTGCCGGTGCAATTGGCGCGAACATGGTCTAGCGCGCTGGTTACGCCTTGTAAAAACGCCGCGTAAGTCGGCATGCCCACGGGGTGGGCGGTGCCATCCATCCATTTTTGCAAGCCGTCTTTCAGCAACCTGAAGTGGTGGCGGTACATTTCGGGCGTGGTGGGTTTTTCAAGCTTGCCTGAATGGACTGTGGCGATCACGGCATGGCTGTCGTACTCGTTCAAGCCTGGCCATGTCAGGGGTTGCGGCTCTGAGCCCATACCCTCACAAATGCCCGCGTGCGTGCTGATTTGCCGCTGCAACGTACCCGTCAGCGCCGCATTAAACGTGATGCCAACTGTTTTGAAATGCTCGCCCAGCCGCTTGGCCTGCTGGTGGCCCAGCGGACTAAGCACGTCGTAGTTGTCCGCACCAAAAGAGGCTTGGCCGTGGCGCACGAGGTATAGATTTCCCATTGGCTGATTGTGGCGTGGGCTATGGCTAAAGTGTGTCGCTTGCGTGGCAAATGGCTCTTCTTAGGAGTCTTTTAATGCTGCAGCCTAATAAATATGGGCGCGATCAGCTCCTTAATAAATAGCAAATTTAATTATCTGCCTGCCTGCTTGCCTGCCTGCGCCGTCTGCCACGCTATGCGTGTCGGCTTCAATGTCTTGGAGCATCAGCATTCATAGCCCCTTGGATTCAAGCGTGATCATGCCGCGCGGAGTGTTGAGAGTGGCGACCAAGTTGGCTGAGCCTTGTGCTACTTCGACGCCTTGCAAGTTGATGGCGGTGTAGGCGGCGCGGAGTTCATCGGTATTTGGCTGGGTTGCGGTCAACGATTGCAGCATGACGCCAGACGCCGCCATGTTTCGTGTCGGGTGAACATCGCCCCATTCAATCAGCGTCGGCAGCGTGCCGTGCATCAGGCGTTGGCCATCGGCGCGGACGGTGATCTTCCATTGCAGCAAGCCGTTGGGTGTCATGCGCGAGGCGGCCAGCAACTCGCCTCGGTCGATGCCAAGTTTTGTCAAAGCTCGAACTGCGGGCGCAGCATGAGGCGTACTGGCGACAAAGTGAATCAATTGCGGCCCGTTTTGCTTCAAACTGCCTTGCAGGGCCTCATTTTCAAGGTCAAACCAGCGCTTGGCCGAATGAATACGGGCGCGATCAGCTTCTTTATTAATAGCAATAATTTCGAAATAAGCATTCGGATGCTGCGCTGTAGCAATCGAAAAAAGCCGGTTGTGGGTGCCCATCAGCGGGTGCTCACCGCCCGGGCCGGGCGTGATGCCCAGTGTGCGTTCGCACCAGTCTGTGCCTTCTTCCAGCGTGCTGACAGCGATGACGACGTGGTCAATCTGGCTGGTTACATTCATTAACTATTCCTCTAGTTATGACGACATTTGGCGTAAGTATCATCGTGAATACTTTGTTTTTATTACCTACAAAAATCTACACATGACACTTCTGAAACCTGCATTTACTGCTCTTGCGTTGGCTCTCCTGGCTGCACTAGGAGGCTGTGGAAAGCAAGAGGCCGGAACCGAATTGGGCAAAGGCGGCTCAGTGGTAACCGGGTCCGCAGGGCCTGCAGGCGCGAAAAATGCCGCTAAAGAGTTGATGACCTGCGACGCGCCTGTCGCTGTAGTCTCGCTCGTAGAAAACCGAGGCGGATACATCGGTATCGGGCGTGGCGGCCTGCCTGAATCTCCGCTGCCCTTGGTGCGCGTGCTGATGCAGCAAAGCGGCTGCTTTCGCATCGTCGACCGCAATTCTGGCCTGGAGCAAACCATTAATGAGCAAGAGCTCAAAGACAAAGGCGTTTTGCGCTCAGACGAAAAAGGCAATGTCAAAAAGGGGCGCGGCATTGTGGCGCAGTACACCGTTGTGCCCAGCCTGACGTTTTCAGAGCAAGACGCTGGGCGCAACATCGGCGGCGTGCTGTCGGCAGTAGGCCTGGACAAGGTGGCCGGGCTCGCTGCACAGGTTAAGTTTAAAGAAGCACAAGTGGTTCTATTGCTGACAGACAACGAAACCACCGAGCAGTTGTCATCTTCAACCGGCTCTGCCCGCACAACCGATTTGGGCATTGGCGGTTTAGCTATTGGCCGGGCTGGTGGAGCAGCCGGCATTGGCTGGAGCAACACAAATGAGGGAAAAGTGATTGCCGCAGATTTTTTGGACGCGCACAACAATTTGGTCACGCAGGCACGCACGCTGGCTGAAAAG
>JANOWB010000295.1:0-2612 GCA_031417695.1 Polaromonas sp. | reverse complement strand
TTTCCTGAAACGTTTGGCCCGTTTTTACTTGGTATTGATGCCGTTCGACAAGTGTTTATGAAGCACCATGCCGAGCTGCTGGAAGCCAATTTTTGGCAGATGCACAAAGACCGTATCCAAGCCGGGCATGTGTTTGACGTGTTTCCGTATGAGCAAGACAAGCGCTTTGCAAAGCGGCACGATGTGTCGGTTGCCTAACAGCCATTAATTTAAAGAAGGAAAAAATCATGCTTGACTCAATCGTTATTCTGGGCGCAGCCCGCACGCCAATGGGCGCATTTCAAGGCGACTTCGCATCACTATCTGCCCACGACTTGGGCGGCGCGGCCATTAAAGCTGCGGTTGAGCGCTCAGGCATTGCGGCCGACAAAGTTGATGAAGTCTTGTTCGGCAATTGCCTGATGGCCGGGCAGGGACAGGCCCCGGCACGCCAAGCGGGTTTTAAAGGCGGCTTGCCTGCCAGCGCGGGCGCGGTAACGCTGTCAAAAATGTGCGGCTCGGGCATGGAAGCCACTTTGCTGGCGCATGACCAGCTGGTAGCAGGCAGCCGCGACGTGATGGTGGTGGGCGGCATGGAAAGCATGACCAACGCGCCGCACCTGCTGCTGAAAGGGCGCAGCGGCATTCGCATTGGGCATGACCGCATTTTTGACCACATGATGCTCGACGGCCTGGAAGACGCTTACGAGCCGGGCCGCGCGATGGGCACGTTTGGCGAGCAGTGTGCTGACAAATACAAATTTACGCGTGAAGCACAAGACAAATTCGCCATCACCAGCGTAGAACGGGCGCAAGCAGCTACTAAATCAGGAGCGTTTGCTGCTGAAATCACACCGGTTACCGTCAAAACCCGCGCAGGCGAAGTAGTGGTGTCCATCGACGAGGGCCCAGGCAAAGTCAAGCTTGACAAAATTCCCGGTCTGAAACCCGCGTTTAAGAAAGACGGCACCATTACCGCTGCTTCAAGCTCATCGATCAACGACGGCGCTGCCGCTTTGGTGCTTGCACGCGAGTCGACAGCCAATGAGTTGGGCGCAAAACCGCTGGCCCGCATCGTCGGCCACGCCACGTTTGCGCAAGAGCCTGAATGGTTCACCACCGCACCGGTAGGCGCAGTCAACAAGCTGCTAAAAAAAATCGGCTGGACAGTGAAAGACGTGGACCTGTGGGAAGTGAACGAAGCCTTCGCCGTGGTACCCATGGCCGCCATGACCGAACTCGGCATCAGCCACGACATCGTTAACGTGAACGGCGGCGCGTGTGCATTGGGTCACCCGATAGGTGCCAGCGGTGCGCGCATCATCGTTACGTTGATTTATGCATTGAAGGCGCGCGGCTTGAAAAAAGGCATTGCCACATTGTGTATTGGCGGCGGTGAAGGCACGGCAATGGCCATTGAAATACTCTAAATTAAATAGCTGCTCGCGCCCGTATTTATTGCCTCGGAGGCCATTTTGATACTCAATTCAGACCAACAACAAGTCCGCGACGCCGTGCGCGACTTTGCTACGCAAGAGCTCTTGCCGCACGCTGCAGCCTGGGACAAGGCGCACACCTTCCCCGTTGAAGCGCACAAGGGCTTGGCCGCGCTCGGTGCGTACGGCATTTGCGTGCCGGATGACTTGGGCGGTGCAAATATGGACTACTTGTCGCTGGCCGTGGTGATTGAAGAAATCGCGGCGGGCGACGGCGGCACCAGTACAGCGATCAGCGTGACCAACTGCCCGGTCAACGCCATCCTGATGCGCTACGGCAATGCGCAGCAAAAAAAGCAGTGGCTCATGCCGTTGGCGCAAGGCCACATGCTGGGCGCGTTTTGCCTGACTGAGCCACACGCGGGCAGCGACGCTTCATCGCTTAAAACCACAGCGACCAAAGACGCTGATGGTTACGTCATCAACGGCGTCAAACAATTCATCACCAGCGGCAAAAACGGCCAGGTCGCTATCGTTATTGCGGTAACTGACAAAGCCGCAGGCAAGAAAGGCATGAGCGCTTTCATCGTGCCGACTAACGCGCCCGGTTACAGCGCCGCACGGCTTGAAGACAAGCTCGGTCAACATTCCAGCGACACCGCACAAGTCAACTTTGACGATTGCCGCATACCGGCTGAAAACTTGATTGGCAATGAAGGCGAAGGCTACAAGATTGCATTGAGCGCGCTTGAAGGCGGGCGCATCGGTATTGCGGCCCAAAGCATTGGCATGGCGCGCAGCGCGTTTGACTACGCGCTGACCTACGCCAAAGACCGCACAGCATTTGGCAGCGCCATCATCAACCACCAGGCAGTGGGTTTCCGCCTAGCTGACTGCGCGACACAAATCGAAGCGGCCCGGCAATTAGCCTGGCATGCCGCGGCCCTGCGCGACGCTGGCCTGCCGTGCCTGAAAGAAGCCGCCATGGCCAAACTGTTTGCCAGCGAAATGGCAGAGCAGGTGTGCAGCGCAGCCTTGCAAACGTTGGGCGGCTATGGTTATGTGAGCGACTTTCCCATCGAGCGCATATACCGTGACGTGCGGGTGTGCCAGAGTTATGAAGGCACGTCGGACGTGCAGAAGATCATCATCCAGCGGGCGCTGGCTTGATGCGATCTGAAAATTGAAGTCGCAAGA
>JANOWB010000294.1:0-6000 GCA_031417695.1 Polaromonas sp. | reverse complement strand
CTCTTTATTTGCTATGTTTTAGATAGCTTCTTACGCCCGTCTTAATTGGTCTAGAGCCCTATTTCATGCTCAAAAGCCGTCAAAATCAAGTTGTTTTCAGTTAATACGGGTAAACACTGATTTGACAGCATACCAACAGGTATGTACATTCAATACCAACCAGTCGGTATGTTATTGAAATTGTCAAACCCACATGAACACATCTGCCCCCATTGCCCCCCTCGTCGCGGTTGCCCACAGCTCTAAAACCAGGCTGCTCGACGCCGCGCTGCAAGTCATTCGCAGCAAAGGCTACTGCGCCACCACGGTCGACGAGGTGTGCGCAGCTGCCGGCGTGACCAAAGGCAGTTTTTTTCACCATTTCTCCAGCAAAGAAGACCTGGCCATACAAGCCACGCGGCATTGGAATGACACCACCGGCGGCCTGTTTGCCACCGCGCCGTACCAAAGCGTGGCCGACCCACGCGAGCGCATTCTGGCGTATATCGACTTTCGCGCACAAATCGTGCAAGGTGACTTGGCTGACGTCACTTGTCTGCTGGGCACGATGGTGCAAGAAACCTTTGACAGCCACCCGGCCATCCGCGCTGCTTGCCGCGAAGGCATTGAAGGCCACGCGCAAACGCTGGTACCCACGATTGAAGCCGCTAAGGCGCTGTACGCACCCGGTGCAGACTGGACTGCTGAAAGCCTGGCGCTCTACACGCAAGCTGCGCTGCAGGGCACATTCATCGTCGCCAAAGCACAAGGCCATTCAGACATTGCCGCGCAGTGCATTGGGCACTTGCGCCGGTATGTAGCCGGGCTGCTCTCGCCCAACAACCCGATTGACCCAACCCAAGGAGCCACGCATGACTAATTTGCAAAACACCGCAACTGGCAACACCGTGCAACTGCACCGCGTGCTGACCAGCACACCCGAGAAAATTTGGCGAGCGTTTACGCAGCCCGATGCCTTTGCGCGTTGGATACCGCCCAATGGCTATACCGGACATGTGCATGCAATGGATTTGACTGTTGGCGGCACCTGGCGCATGTCATTTACCAACTTCACGACTAGCGGCGAAATGTTTTTTGGCGGTAAATACATTGAGCTCAAACCCAATGAATGCATTGCGTACACATCGCAGTTTGAAGACTCCAATCTGCCCGGTGAAATGACCACCCGGGTCACGATCAAACCCGTCAGCGTTGGCGTAGAAGTCCACATCGCGCAAAGCGGCATCCCTACGATGATTCCGACTGAGGCTTGTTATCTTGGCTGGCAAGCATCACTCAAGCATTTGGCGCGGTTGGTCGAGCCGAATATTCCGCGTTGAACAGTGAACTCGAAGGAGAAAACCATGCTCAGCACCATACCCAATGCCGCCGTCAAAGGCCCTGCTTCCTACTTTCCGTCTATTGAGAAGACCTATGGTCAACCGATCAGCCATTGGCTCAAACTGCTCGACAGCATGAACGACAAAACACACATGAAGGCCGTCGCTTTTCTTAAATCAGAACACAAGATGGGGCACGGCCACGCCAACGCGCTGGTGGCTCACCACCGGGCCAAAGCACGATGAAGCAAGGCAGCGAAGTATGAGCGCATCCTCAGCCAACGACCTCAGCACCTCATAAGTCTACAAATCTCATCATCGTAAAAAGGAAATGCACCATGAAAATCACCGTTGAAACGCTCGTGCACGCGCCCATCGCCAAAGTGTGGAGCGCCTACACAACCCCTGAAGACATCAAGCAATGGAATGCCGCATCACCTGATTGGCACACCACTGCGGCAGCAGTCGACTTGCGCGTGGGTGGCGCCTTCAGCTCACGCATGGAGGCCAAAGACGGCAGCATGGGTTTTGATTTTGCTGGCACGTACACCAAGCTGGTGCCAGAAAAACTGATTGAGTATTCAGCAGGCGACCGGCAGGTGGTTGTCGAATTCATTTCAAGTGAGAAAGCGGTAACGGTACGCACCACTTTTGATGCAGAAACGACGCATTCAACGGAGCAGCAACGTGATGGCTGGCAAGCCATCTTGAACAATTTTGCCAAGCATGTGCAAGCAGCCTGAGGTGGATAAAAGCCGCCCCATTGAACTGGACAGCCGGAATCAATGGCTCACGGATATTCGTTGTATTTTTTAATCAAACAGGTCCCTGGCCCCAACATATTAGGCGCTAGACGCTCACTTTTCAGGAGTAAATCATGAACTACGTTGATGGATTTGTAGCCTCTGTTCCTACCGCCAAGCGCGAGGCGTTTTTAAAACACGCCACCAGTTGCGCAGCGGTTTTAAAAGAAAACGGGGCGTTGACCGTGGTGGACTGCTGGGGGGACGATGTGCCCGACGGCAAAGTCACTTCTTTTCCAATGGCGGTGAAACTGGAACCCGGCGAGACGGTTGTTTTCTCCTGGATCACCTGGCCGTCAAAAGCGGTGCGCGACGAAGGCATGAAGAACTTTATGCCCGATGCGCGTATTCAGTCAGACGTTAACCCCATGCCTTTTGATGGCCAGCGTTTGATTTATGGTGGGTTTCAGGTGGTCAGCCAAGTTTGAGCGCTTTTAATGCCGTAGTAGGGCCAATTTCAACATTAAATTGGTCTGTAGCCCAATATATACGGGCGCGGACAGCTACTTTTTTAATAGCAGATGATTGGCATCTTACTCACGTCACTTAGCTTGCCGCATCAACGCGGTCGCCAATGCCGCGTCAATTGGCAAAGGCTCAGCGTGCAGCGTTGCGGCCAGCAGCTCGCCGCACAGCGCAGCAAACGTCAACCCGCGCGAACCCATGCCTGTGCACAACCAAGCCGGGCTGGTGGTTTGCATCGGCATGACGAGTGGCAGGCGGTTGGGGGTGGCGCAGCGCACGCCTGCCCAGCCTTGCGCGGTTGGCGGGTTGAATTGGTCGGCCAGCGCGTCAGCTACCTGGGGTAGCAACGTGCGCAGGCGGTCAAAGTTTTCAATGTGATCTTGCGGCTTGATTGCTGGTTGCGCCGCGTCTCTTTCATAGCTCGCGCCCATCAGCCACAGCGGGTTGCCAGGCGTGGTGATGTTGGGGATCAAACCGCCGTTGCCGTTGACCGGGAAGGGTGGCAGCGGTATTGAATCTGCCTGCTCACCGAACGTGACCTGACCGCGAACAGGCTGCAAATCAGGCGGGGTAGCACCAGCCGCCGCAGCCAGCGCTTGACTAGCGTAACCCGCGCTCATCACCAGTAAGTCGGCTTGTGCCAGCACTTGGCCCCCCGCGTCAAGCAGGCGCCAACCGTCGCCGGCTGATTGCAGTTGCGCCACTGGTGCATTGCCTTGCCACTGCACGCCGGGCGTTGCCAGCCAGGCATTGACCAGCGCGGCGGGCTTAACCCAGCCCGCCTGCGCGTGCCACAGCGCCGGGCTGCCAAGCGGCAAACCAGCCGCCGCCAGTGTTTTGGGTAGTGCGCTGTTGCACCAGTCTCTAGCTGCTGGTGCATGGCTGTTGGCCCAATGTGGCGGCAGATTAATGGGCGCGCTCAAGCTGCGCTGCAGCACGCCGGTGTGGCCCCAATCAGTTCCGTGGCGCAAATGCGCGCGTGCTTGTTGCAGCGTGATGCGCACGCCGCAGCGGCTCAGGCGAGACAGCTGTCCATCATCAGGAGAGGTATGGGGCACCAGCAACCCCGCAGGCAAGCTTGATGCGCCGCTGGCAGGTGCGCTCGCTGCGTCGAGCACCGTCACGGCCCAGCCGCGGCGCGCCAGGCTGCTGGCCACCGCTGCACCGGCCAGGCCCGCGCCAATCACCACGCAGCTGCCGGGCAAAGCAAAGGGCCGCACAGTGCGGGGTGATTTTTTCGAATCCCACGCGGGCTGGTAAGTGGCTTGAAGCGGCTTGGCCGTGTCGATTTCAAAGCCGCATTGTTTTAAGGCTGCTTGCAAGGCCGAATCGCTGTGCGTGGCGCTAAAACAAGTGCCGCGCCTGCACAGCCGCGCGATGGCTTTAACGGTGTGCAGGGTGTCAATGGCGGCGCTGGCGGGCTGGTGCATGTGCCGGTGTAGTTGCACTGCATCTGCCTCAAACCGCTGTTGCCGCAGCAGCGTTTGCACAGGGCCGATACAAATCGTCAACAACACTTGGCCAGCTTCAAACACCAGCCGGTGAAAGCCCGGCAGCAAACCCCACAGCTGCGCATTTAACTGCTCGGCGAGTGGGTTCAAGTCACTGTCAAACTCACTGTTTAAAAAGGTGGTTTCGCACAGCGCAACTACATGCAACATGCGTGGCCGCTGCGGGTCTGCCCGCCAGGCCTGCCAGGTGCGCAAAAAATGCGCGCTGTTTTCAACGCCGACATCAAGTTCGCGCCACTGCGCTGCGTTGGCCCAGGCGGGAGTCAAAGCCAGATAAATCTAATACGGCTTACGCCGCAGGCGGCGTGTAGCCCTGCACCACGTCGGCGCCGCCACCAAAAAAGTGGCTTTCCATTTGCCGGGCCAGGTACTGGCGCGAGCGCTGGTCGGCCAGATTCAGACGGTTTTCATTAACCAGCATGGTTTGCTGCTTCATCCAGTCGGCCCAGGCTTGTTTGCTGACCTCTTCCCACAGGCGCTTGCCCAGCGGGCCGGGGTAGGGCGGAAAGTCAAGGCCTTCGGCTTCACTGCCGAGCTTGATGCATTTAACGAGGCGTGCCATGTGTTGAGTCTTCCGTGAATTTAAAATGATGGTCTGCAGGCGCGGTTGCTGCCTTAAAAATCGAGCTGTTGCCCGTATTTTGCCCCACCGCCTGCACTGGCTTGCAGCTTGTAAAAGCAGGCCCCGCAAGTTACACGGTAAAATACAGCTATCGCGGCTGCAAAAAAACACGGGGCGCGTTGACCAGCAAGAGTGCAAATTCAAGCTGATTCAACGCCAAAAACAGCCACTCAGGCTGCTGTCTGTTCAATGTTGCCGCCCCAACTTATAACCTCTGGAAGACGAAAACATGGCAAGAGCTGATGCTAAAACCGCCGTACTCGCTGACGGCCTGCGCTACAAATCCAAGGTTTCTGGTTCCCCGTTTGCCGCTACCACCTCGTTTGGTGCGGCCACCATGTCGTGCTTTATGTGCGGCAAGCACCGCGCCCGCTCGCTGATGGGGACGCGCAAAGTGCTGGGCAAATCGCAAGCGGTGTGCGCACCGTCGTGCAAAGAGCTTGACGCCATTTTGGCCGCTCAAGCTGCTGGCACCAAAACTTCAGCTTAAGTTGAAAAAAACCTATTCGCTCAATGTCGAGGGTAAAAACCGCGACCGCCTGCTAGACGCCAGCAAGCACGACATTCGCAAATACGTCAAACGGGAGCGCGCCAAGCCGCTGCCCGAAGGCGTTGATTTTTTGGACTTTGACTGCAAGGCTGGCGCCACTGACGCGGCTGCTGCACCTGTGCATTTTGCCGAAATGATGGGCGCCATAGACGCGCTGGTCGCTGGCGGCGCAGACCAGTTTTATGTCGAAATTACCAGCAAACCTGGCCACCGTACCGCACGGCCGGTTGCTGAATCAAGCACTGAAAACGCTGAATAAGCGCAATAAACGTAGCAGCGCGAGCGCGCCTGGCTTCGGTTAAATCAGAACAACCTACGCAACCCGGCAGCTTTTTTGCCGCCTTTTAGTGGCCAAAATCGAAAATAACTTGATTTCGACAGCAAATAGTTGAAATTAAACGTTTTTTAATCCCCAAAGGCGGCTGTAACAGATAACAATACGCGGGTGTAGTAATTTAATTGCACAAGTTGGTGATCGGTCAGTTTCGCGCGCTACGGCGTTACGTTAAGTTTGTTGTGCTTTCGGGACCCCATCGCTTTTTGTTTTATGTATTTTTGAGGAGTCCTTCATGGGCAACAAACTTTATGTCGGCAACCTGCCGTACACCGTACGCGACGAAGACTTGCAACAGTCTTTTGGCGAATTTGGTTCCATCACCAGCGCCAAGGTGATGATGGAGCGCGACACCGGCCGTTCAAAGGGCTTTGGTTTCGTCGAAATGGGCAGCGA
>JANOWB010000293.1:0-6208 GCA_031417695.1 Polaromonas sp. | reverse complement strand
CGCGACGTGCCATGGGGCTGGTTGATTCGCTACATGCACTCTACTGGCGCATCGGCGTTTTTTGTTGTTGTGTACCTGCACAAGTTCCGAGGCTTGTTTTACGGCAGCTACCGCAAGCCGCGGGAATTAAATTGGGTGTTTGGCTGCGCGATTTTCTTGTGCCTGATGGCCGAAGCCTTCATGGGTTACTTGCTGCCATGGGGCCAAATGAGCTACTGGGGCGCGCAGGTAATCGTCAATTTGTTTGCTGCTATTCCTTTCATCGGCCCCGATTTGGCGCTGCTGATTCGCGGTGACTACGTGGTGGGCGACGCAACACTGAATCGCTTTTTCGCTTTCCACGTGATTGCAGTGCCGCTGGTGCTGCTCGGCTTGGTGGCGGCGCACATCATCGCTTTGCATGAAGTGGGTTCTAACAACCCTGACGGCGTGGAAATCAAGGCTGCAGGCGCTCCAAAAGACGCCAAAGGTCACCCGCTCGACGGCATTCCTTTTCACCCCTACTACACCGTGCACGATATTTTTGCGGTCAGTGTGTTTTTGCTGGTGTTCACCGGCATTGTGTTTTTGGCGCCTGAACTGGGCGGCTACTTTCTCGAATACAACAACTTCATTCCGGCTGACCCGCTGAAAACGCCAGCGCACATTGCACCGGTTTGGTACTTCACGCCTTATTACTCGATGCTTCGCGCCATCACCAGCGAAATGATGTACGTCATGATGGCTTGCACGTTGGCAGGCGCCGGCTTGATTATTTCGCGGGTCAAAATGGCCAGCGTTTTCAAAATGGTGATTGCCGGTGCTGCAATTGCCGCTACCGCCGCCATGTGGTTCATTGATGCCAAGTTTTGGGGTGTTGTAGTAATGGGCGGCGCAGTCATGATTTTGTTTGCCTTGCCTTGGCTCGACAACAGTGAAGTCAAGTCCATTCGCTATCGCCCGTCGTGGAACAAGTACCTCTACGGTGCATTCATCTTCATGTTCTTTGTGCTCGGTTACCTGGGCATTCAGGCCCCGGGCGTATGGGGCAAAGTGGCTGGCCAGGACATCGCCGAACGCGTGTCGCAATTGTTCACATTGGGCTACTTCGGGTTTTTCCTGCTGATGCCGTGGTGGAGCCGCCTGGGTGAGTTCAAGCAAGTACCCGACCGTATTATTTTTGCTGGTCACTGAGTCAAAACATCCGTTATGAAAAAAATTCTAATCAGTTTGCTGCTGGCCGCCGGATTTGTAGGTAGTGCAATAGCGTCCAGCGAAGGAATTGCTTGGGACAAAGCGCCTAGCAAAACGAACGACATGGTGGCCCTGCAAAATGGCGCCAAAGTTTTTGTCAACTATTGCCAAAACTGCCATGCTGCAGCTTACATGCGGTTCAACCGCTTGAAAGATCTTGGCCTGACCGAGCAGCAAATTAAAGATAACTTGCTGTTCAGCACCGACAAAATTGGTGACACCATGAAGGTGGCCATGGACGTTAAAAATGCCAAAGACTGGTACGGCGTGGTGCCGCCTGACCTGACGCTGGTTGCGCGTTCACGTTCTGACCTCGGCAAGGGTACCGGCGCCGATTACATCTACACCTACCTGCGTACTTACTACCGCGACGAAACCAAGCCGTCCGGCTGGAACAACCTGGCCTACCCCAATTCAGCGATGCCGCATGTGTTTTGGGAGCTGCAAGGTGAGCGCAAACCGGTATACGAAGAAGTGACAGAACACGGCAAAAAAGTGTCAGTTGTCAAAAGTTGGCAGCAGGTCACGCCTGGCACCCTAACGCCGCTCCAGTACGACCAGTCGATGGGAGATTTGGTGGGTTATTTGCAATGGATGAGCGAGCCCGTCCAAAACAATCGGGTGCGAATCGGCATCTGGGTTTTATTGTTTTTACTGATCTTGACATTCGCAGCTTGGCGTCTGAATGCGGCCTTCTGGAAAGACGTCAAGTAAAATCAGTTTTTAACCAAATCGGCGTCATGCGCGCCGTTCGGCTTATCTTCAGTGGAAGGCATCAGGTTCAAAAAACCTTGGCCTCCACTTTTTTGTTTTCAGGAGTTCAAACAACATGATGGTTTTATATTCAGGCACGACCTGCCCCTTTTCGCATCGCTGCCGCTTTGTATTGTTTGAAAAAGGTATGGATTTCGAAATCCGCGACGTCGACCTTTACAACAAGCCAGAAGACATCAACGTGATGAACCCCTATGGGCAAGTGCCGATTTTGGTCGAGCGCGATTTGATTTTGTACGAGTCAAACATCATCAACGAATACATTGATGAGCGCTTTCCACACCCGCAGCTGATGCCCGGTGACCCGGTTGACCGCGCTCGAGTCCGCTTGTTTTTGCTGAACTTTGAAAAAGAGTTGTTTGTGCATGTAAGCACGCTGGAGTCGCGCGCATCAAAAGGCAACGACAAAGCGCTTGAAAAAGCCCGCTCGCACATCAAAGATCGGCTGACACAGTTGGCCCCGATCTTTTTGAAGAACAAATACATGTTGGGCGACAATTTTTCGATGTTGGACGTCGCGATTGCACCGCTGCTTTGGCGCCTTGACTACTACGGCATCGACCTGTCGAAAAACGCAGCGCCGCTGCTGAAGTACGCCGAGCGTATTTTCTCAAGGCCCGCGTACATCGAAGCGTTGACCCCGTCTGAAAAGGTAATGCGCAAGTAGGTATGGCCCCCACGCTTTTCACTTCGTGTCATGCGCTGCCCCCCGTGGGTGCCGCTACGCCTGAGGTCTGGCGAAGCCAGGCCCGCGGCCGCCGTTTGAAGGGCGCGGTTCAGTTCAGGCTTGTCGTTGCCTTTTTGGTGGCGAGCTGAGGTGACTAACATCATGAATGCGCCGGATACCACCTCAACTCGTCCTTACTTGATACGGGCGTTGTACGAGTGGTGTACCGACAATGGTTTGACGCCTTACGTCGCTGTTGCCGTGGACGAAACGGTGCAAGTGCCGCGCGAATATGTCAAAAACAACGAAATTGTTTTGAACATCAGTTTTGATGCGACTTCTTCGTTAAAACTCAGCAACGACTTCATTGAGTTCAAGGCGCGCTTTGCGGGCAGTTCGCGCGAGATCATGGTGCCCATCGGTCGGGTTATAGCCATTTATGCACGTGAAAACGGACAAGGAATGTCTTTCCCGATGGGCGCAGCGGCCTCGCCGCAAGCCGATGCTGGCAAAGAGCCAGATACCAAGCCCGGATCGCCTGCGCCACTGGTTGTCGTGGGCGAATCAAGTGCTGACCGAGCGCTCGAGAACAAGGTGGTTCAGTTGGTGCCCGGCGAAAATTCAGCTGCTGTTGACAATGGCAGCGACAGCACTGAAGGCAGCGGCGACGATTTACCAGAACCGCCCAAGCCGCAAAAAAGCGGCCGTCCATCGCTCAAGCGAATCAAATGATCCGCTTGGCTGTCCAGTCAGGCATCAGGACTCAAGTAAAATACTGACGTGCCGATTTAGCTCAGTTGGTAGAGCAACCGCCTTGTAAGCGGTAGGTCATCAGTTCGATTCCGATAATCGGCACCATTTTTTTAGGCTGCTTGGCAGTCAAAGCTGCAACTCCTTGTTACGCTTTGGACGTTAGGATCTTCAGCCTTATTGAGGTAACGTCAACCCCCGCGCTGGTCAATCTGGACAACAGCAGCGGAGAGAGTTGGCGCAATTTTGCGGCGGCAGCGTTCCCGTTGACTAGCAAGCACCACACCTGCCCGTCAATCGGGCCGGCTTTAATGGCCGGTTGCAACGCAACGGGTATGAGGGAAGTCACTGCCTTCAGCCTGGCAGACGATTCCTGGACAAGTTCCGCCAATTTCCCCAAGGCGGCCGAGTTCTCGACGGCTTGAGCAATGGGAACCGCGCGGCGAGTGGCTGCGTCGGTCAGTGGGCGGTAGTTGCGGTTCACAGCACGTTTTAAAGGATCACAAGTGCACTTGATTATCACGGATGCATGGTTGGCAAAAAGTCGCCCGATTTATCTCACAGGGCCGCGTTTGGTGGCCGCTGGTTTGGTGGCGTCGTTGGTGCTGATGCTGGTTGCAGCGGGTCTTTACCACTGGGTGTTTTTAAAAGGCGCTCGGGAAGGGTGGCCCATCATTGGCTCTCTCGTCAAACTTGTCGTTAAAGACGAGTTTGAGCAACGTGACCGCTTCATGCGCGAAAACCTTGATGTCATGGCCAAGCGACTCGGCGAAATGCAAGCCAAAATGCTGCAGCTTGAGGCGTTAGGTGAGCGAGTTTCTGGCTTGGCGGGCGTTTCCCCAGCTGAAATCAAATCGCCTCTGGGAAGCGGCGGTGCGCTGGTTGGTAGCCGCTCACTCACGATGGACGAGTTGCAGGGCACGCTGGCAGACCTGGACAAGCTCACCGATCAGCGAGTTGACCTCATGACCTTGATGGAATCACGCTTGTTTGATCTGAAGATTAAGAAACTCATGGTGCCCACCCAGCAGCCTGTGGTTGACAGTGTCTTGGGCTCGGCCTTCGGTTGGCGAATTGATCCGGTGAATGGCCGGTCGGCACTACACACGGGCCTGGACTTTCCGGCTGAACAAGGCTCACCGATCCTGGCCGCTGCAGGCGGTGTGGTGGTCACGGAGGAATATCACGCGGCTTACGGCAACATGGTGGAAATAGACCATGGCAACGATTTGCTGACCCGTTACGCGCATGCGTCCAAGACCCTGGTCAAAAAGGGCGACTTGATTAAACGTGGGCAGAAGATTGCCGAGGTTGGCTCGACAGGCCGCTCGACTGGCTCGCATCTGCATTTCGAGGTTTTGGTGCAAGGCGTGTTTCAAGACCCTCAGAAATTTCTGCTGGCGGGCAAAAATTTGCCAACCGGTCTCATGGCGTCCGCCAAGCCACTGCCTGCTTCGCGCCAAGCTCAGAGCGAGCGTCAAAAATAGGGCCACGGCGGCGGTTAAAATCCACTGCTTTCGCACGGTTGAACTTTAGCTGTGCAGCCCACCTGATTCCGTATTATTTAAGGGATTTCGGCCGCTTTGACTGTCTTTGGGGCAGTAAGGCGGCCTCGCATTTATGGCTACCACTTTCCTCACCAAAATCTTTGGCAGCCGCAACGACAGGCTGCTTAAAACTTACCGCAAGTCAATCGAGCGTATCAACGCATTGGAGCCAGAATACGAAAAGCTGGACGACGAGCAATTGCGAGCCAAAACGCAAGAGTTTAAAGATCGCGTGGCGGCTGGCGAAACGTTAGACCAGATCTTGCCCGAGGCTTTTGCAGTGGTGCGTGAAGGCAGCAAGCGTGCCATGAAAATGCGCCACTTTGACGTGCAGATGCTGGGCGGTATGTCGCTGCACAACGGCAAAATTTCCGAGATGGGAACCGGCGAAGGCAAAACCTTGACGTCAACCCTGCCGGTGTATTTGAATGCACTGACCGGAAAAGGTGTGCACGTGGTGACGGTCAATGACTATTTGGCCAATCGCGATGCGCGCTGGATGGGCAAGCTGTACAACTTTGTCGGGCTCACGGTCGGCATCAATTTGCCGAACATGGAGCGCTCAGAAAAACAGGCGGCCTACCGCTGCGACATAACCTACGGCACCAACAACGAGTATGGTTTTGATTACCTGCGCGACAACATGGTCTACGAGCCCGCAGACCGCGTACAGCGCGGGCTGAATTTCGCCATCGTCGACGAAGTAGATTCCATTTTGATTGACGAGGCCCGCACGCCGCTCATCATCAGTGGCCAGGCCGAAGGCCACACCGCGATGTACATCGCCATGAACAAAGTGGTGCCCGAGCTGACCAGGCAAGAGGGCGAAGCTGATCCCCGCACTGGCGAGGGCGTTACCAAGCCCGGTGATTTCACGCTAGACGAAAAAACGCATCAGGTATTTTTAACAGAGCAGGGCCACGAAAACGCCGAGCGTATTTTGTTTGGCTTGGGCTTGATTCCCGAAGGCGCGACGCTGTACGACCCGGCCAACATTACTTTGGTGCATCATTTGTATGCGGCACTGCGGGCCAACCACCTGTACCACCGCGACCAGCACTACGTGGTGCAGGACAGCGAAAACGGCGGGAAAGAGATTGTGATTGTCGATGAGTTCACGGGCCGCCTGATGTCGGGCAGGCGCTGGAGCGACGGACTGCACCAAGCCGTTGAGGCCAAAGAGGGCGTGCAGATTCAGGCCGAGAACCAAACCCTGGCGTCGATCACTTTCCAAAAC
>JANOWB010000292.1:0-1547 GCA_031417695.1 Polaromonas sp. | reverse complement strand
AATTTCTACCCGATGCGCGTGGCGCTTGCCGCCTGCCGCACCCACGGTAATAAAGTTGGTTTTGTTCTGTATTGCCCAAGCGGCCATCGCTGTTTTGGCTTTAACCTGGTCGCAAGCGTCCAGCACCGATAGGGCTGAGCCCGCGCCCGGCTCCAGCTGCGCCACATCGGGCCAGTTGTCGGCGTCAACAAATTCTTCAATGCCGCAAACGTCGCAGTCGGGGTTGATATGCGCGATGCGCTCCTTCATGGCGGCCACTTTAGCCTGGCCCAGCGTGTTGTCCAGTGCGTGAATTTGCCGGTTGATGTTGGACTCGGCAATGTGGTCCAAATCAATCAGCGTCAAGCGTGCCACACCGCTGCGTGCCAGTGCTTCAGCAGCCCATGAGCCAACTCCGCCAATGCCGACCACCACCACATGCGCCCGCCTGATTCGAGCAGCACCGTCCGCGCCGTAAAGCCGCACCAAGCCGCCGAAGCGCCGCTCAAGGTCAGCGGTGGTTTCTCGCGCAAGGGTTGGGCGCACTATGCGCTTTTCTCAAGGCGCCAAACCTGATACTTCAAGGCGACCACCGCGCCCGCAATGATGGCGGCTACCGCTACAAAGCTGGTGGCGCTTAGCGTCGCGATTCCCGACAGGCCCTGCCCTACCGTACAGCCCATGGCTGCTACGCCGCCTACGCCCATCAACACGGCGCCTGCCAAGTGGCTGGCGGTGTCTTCTGCGTCCCTAAAACCTTCCCAGCGAAAAGTACGGCTGGTCAACGCGTACACTGCCGAGCCAGTCACTACGCCAAACACAGACACGATACCAATCGTCAACACTTTCGCCTTATCACTGAAAAACATGAACCAGTCCAGCGTGTAGGCCACGGGCGACACAAAACTGAGCGCCTCCATGCGGCCCGAATTGGTTGCCACGAATGCTTCTTGCAAGGTTTCGGGGTGCTCGGCGATGTAGCCCAAATGCCCACTGACCCACCACATGCCAGTGATGACAGCGCCCAAGCCCAAACCTGCCAGCAAGTTGTCGCCGGTTAAAAAATCGCGCCCGGCAAGCGCCCAGCCGATCAACGCCAGGCCAAAAACCAAAGCCAGCCCTAGGCCAGCAGCGCCAAGCGATATGCCCGCCGCGCTTGCCAGCCAGTTAGGCAGCGCGGCGTTCGATGAAAAGTCAATGGCAACGCGGTCAACGGTGGCTACCCGCAGCACGGCGGTAATGCCTTTTAGCGTGGCAAACGCAGCCACGCCCATCACCACAAACACCACCACTGATTTAAGGTTGCCGCCGCCGATGCGAACCAGCGTTTTGCTGCCGCAGCCTGATGCCAGCACCATGCCAAAGCCAAACATCAAGCCGCCCACAAGCGCTGACAGCCAGATGAAACGGTTTGACGCGTAAAGTGTTTTGGCCGGGTCAATCACACCCAGCGCGGCCAGGTTGTAAAAGCCGATCATCGCCACCCCAACGGCCATGCCCCACATGCGCATTCGTGTCCAGTCGCCCATGTTGACGATGTCGCTAACCGCGCCCATGGTGCAAAAATG
>JANOWB010000291.1:0-3236 GCA_031417695.1 Polaromonas sp. | reverse complement strand
TGCGTCCACACGCCAGCGACCAGGCCGAAGGCTGTAGCGTTAGCCAGCTCTATCGCTTGGGCCTCGTCTTTGAAGGGAATGGCGCACAGCACCGGGCCAAAGACTTCTTCTTGCGCCAGACGGTGCATCACGGGCACGTCGCGCAGCAGAGTGGGGGCTTGGTAAAAACCGGTGTCTGGTGCTTCGTCAACTATCTGGCCCTGCGCCACCATCGGTATGCCTGCCACTTGCGCGTCGCTTAAAAAGTCCCATACGCGCTGCTGCTGGCTTTGGCGGATAAGGGGACCAACGTCCAAATCCATCGCAGCGGGGCCGACGCGCAGCGCCTCGAAAGCGGCTCCCAATCTTTCAAGGAGCGGCTCATAAATGCTTTGCTCGACCAACAGGCGCGAACCAGCCGAACAGGTTTGCCCAGCGTTCTGCACGATGGCGTGGATGATGGTGGGTATGGCCTCATCCAGGTTGGCATCGGCAAAAACAATTTGCGGGCTTTTGCCGCCTAGCTCTAACGTGACCGGGCAATGGCGCACCGCAGCGACTTGTTGAATCAACGTGCCCACGCTGGGGCTGCCGGTAAAACTGATGTGGTCGATGCCGGCATGCCGCGCCAACGCATCGCCCACCTCGTGCCCGTAACCGGTAACGATGTTGATCGCCCCCGCCGGAAAGCCAACTTCCGCCGCCAATTGCGCCACGCGAATCAATGACAAACACGCGTCTTCACTCGGCTTGACGACGCACACATTGCCTGCTGCCAACGCGCCGCCCACGCTGCGGCCAAAAATCTGCATCGGGTAGTTCCACGGAATGATGTGGCCCGTCACCCCATGCGGCTCGCGCCAGGTCATTACGCTGTAGCCGTTGAGGTAGGGCAGGGTGTCACCATGCAGCTTGTCGCATGCGCCTGCGTAAAACTCAAAGTAGCGGGCCAAGGCGGCGGCATCGGCCTTGGCTTGCTTCACGGGCTTGCCGCAGTCGCGCTGCTCCAGCATGGCCAGCTCGTCAGCGTGTTCGATTATTTTGTTTGACAACTTTGTCAAGAGCCGCCCGCGCTCAGCCGCGGTAATGTGCTGCCACACCAAATCAAAGCAGTCGCGCGCGGCCATTACCGCTTGGTGAATGTCCGCTACGTTGCTGCGCTGGATGTGCTCGAAAACCTGGCCGTCTGATGGGTCAAGGACCGGAATGGTTTTGCCGGAAGAGGAGGCGACTGATGCGTTGGCGATGTAGTTGAGTTGCATGGACTTATTTTGCTTGAAAAAGCCTAAAACGGTCTGTTTTTGGCTGTTTTTGAGTATTAATTTGGGCTGTAGCCCAATTAATACAGGCGCAAGCAGCTATAATAATAATAGCAACTTAAACCGTCAAGGCAATGCCAAGGGCCGTCGCTGCCGCATTCAATTGTTTGTCAAAACAGCAAAAAACCAGATTGCTACCCAACTGCCTGTGTACGAGATGCACGCTGGCCAGTTGCACGCTGTCATACGCGCGCAGTCCAAAGCGCACCGCCAGCTCGCTTGCGTCCTGCACCAGCTCGGTGTCAATGGTCAATTTGTTAAAGCTGCTCCATTCGTTTGTCAATCGCACTATGCCAGCTCTTACCTCAGCTTGTGTAATCTGCGAGGTTCTTTCTTTCAAAGCAAAAGCTGCATGCATCTCAACCCATGTGATCAGACTGACGTAGCTATGAGAAGCTTTTTTGAGCCATGCGCGCACCTCATGACTGTGCTGTTCACTCGCGTAGGCTTTCATCAGCGCTGATGTGTCGCAAAACAAAATCACCGAGGGCCCCGCATCTCCATCACCAGCTCACTCATTGTTTGGCCGTTAGGGCCGGGAAGGAAATCAATCAACTCGCCCAGGCGCATAGGCTGGGAAGCTGGTATGGACACCGTCCCCGAATCTCTTAATTTTTGCATGGCTTCTTCGTCTGTCATCTCGGCTTTAGCAGACGCCTCAGCTCTGGGCGCAACCAGCTCAGCCACCACTTTGCGGTGTGACGTGATTTGAACCACTTCACCCCGACGCATGCGGGCAATGGCTTGTGCGGGGTTGGCTTTTAACTCACGAATGGAGACTTGCATGGCGCACTCTTTGGTTTGAATAGTGGTCACATTTTACATATTTGGCTTAAATAGTGGTCATATTTGCATGCGGTGTCTAGCAGCTGCAGCTTTTGTAAAGCTACAGCTGAGTTTCAAAACATCCCACAGCGCTTAAATCGCCGGTTTTAAACCAATCTCACCTATCATTTAGGCCTGCAGACCAATAAATACCGGCGCGAGCAGCTATTTAATTAATAGCGCTTATCGTCAAACCACCAACGCATCCAGCGGGCTAGCGATGCCGCCGCTCAATGCCGCTGCGCGGATCAACTGACAACGTAGGCGAGGGGAACAACCAGCACCACCCCCAAGCTTGCCCAAGGCGCGGGTATTTCACCTCCAGCGCATCAGGCACTTGTACCCCGGCGCGCTGCGCCTGACGGTCTGCTTGCCACAAGGCGCGGGCCGCCATCATCTGCTGCCGCAAAGCCGGGGCCAAAGAACGCGGCAGCATCACGACACGGTCTTTATTGCCTTTCGCCTCTCGCACGATGATGACGTGGCGGTCAAAGTCAACATCTTTGACCCGTAATCGCATGCCCTCCATCAGCCGCATACCCGTGCCATACAGCAAGCGCGCCAGCAAAGCCGTCACACCGTCCATCGCCGCTAACAAGCCCGCAACTTCGTCTTTGGTCAAAACCGAGGGAATGCGCCGCACTTGGGTGGGCCGGTTAATGTCCGTCAACCAAGGCAAATCTTCATCCAGTACTTCACGGTATAAAAACAGCAGCGCACTCAAAGCCTGGTTATGCGTTGACGCAGACACTTTGCGTTCAGTTGCCAGCATCGTCAAAAAAGCCTCAACTTGCTTGGCTCCCATGTCGCGTGGATGCGTCATCTGGCCATTGCGGCCATGCCAGCGTATGAAAAAACGAATCCAATAGAGGTAGGTTTTTTCAGTACTCAGGCTATAGTGAAGATAATGAATCCGCTCCCTGACCTGGTCAAGCAAGCGAAAAGATTGCAAAGGCGGGTTGCGGGGTTTCATGGTTCTTTTATACCTGTATATATTTACAGTATATGATCTTGAAACCCAACAGGCAAGCCAGTTTCAGGAGATTTTGATGCCCAGATTATGTTGCAGAGCCATTTTTATACTGCAGGTCCTGCGGTATAAATTACGTTAGG
>JANOWB010000290.1:0-15391 GCA_031417695.1 Polaromonas sp. | reverse complement strand
TCTGGCGCCTGTCCAAACCTGCTCAAGCAGGTTTGGAGCCTCAGGCTCAAGCCCCGAGGGGGCCGCTGCGCCTGCGGCCTGGCAAAGCCAGATCCGCGGCCCCTGCTTGAAAGGACCAGGGAAGAAATCACTCCCCTTCTCCGAACTTGTCGTTGATTAGGGCCAACAGCGCATCCATCGCCGCCTGCTCGTCTGCGCCGTTGGTCTCCACCACCACGGTGCTGCCAATACCCGCAGCCAGCATCATCACGCCCATGATGCTTTTGGCGTTCACGCGGCGCTCGCCTTTGCTCATCCACACTTCACAGGCAAAGCTGCCGGCTAATTTGGTGAGTTTGGCGGAGGCTCTTGCATGCAGGCCGAGTTTATTGCTGATGGTCGTGGTCGTCTGGATCATGGGTTCTTTTGGCTTGATTTTGTGGTGCGATGTTGGCCACTTGCATCACGCCCTGTGTAGCGCCGGCCAGTGCGCGTGCCACCAACGCATCTAATGGTTCGTGCAGGTAGCAAACAGTGCGCAGCAGCATGGGCAAATTAACGCCTGCTAACAGCTTTGACGGCTTGCCGTCGACCAGCTTTTGCGCCACGTTGCACGGAGTGGCACCAAACACATCAACCATGACCAGCGCATTTTGCGTACCAAGCTGGTTGAAAATAATGCGCGCCTGGGCCAGCGTTTCTTCTGGCGACATATTGGGTTGCACGTCTAAAGCCAGCACGCCAGCGGCGCAGTCGGGAAAGACATGCAGCGCGCATTGGCGTAATGCGCTGGCCAGCGGCGCGTGGGCAATGATGAAAATTCCGTTCATGAACGTGAATTATCGGCTTTGGTCACCAGAAAATAGACGTATGAGGCAATTGCGCAACACAAAAACACACCCATTGCGGCCTGAAAACTGGCGGTGCGTGCCAGCCCGGCCGCGGCAAAGCCGTCAATCAGCAGGCCAATTCCCCACTGCACCACAAACACGCCCGAGAAAATCACCAGGTTAAAACCGGACAACGCACGCCCCACCAAACTCGCCGGAAAAGCCAAACCAATAGCGGGTTGCGACAAACTGATCACGCTCGACGCCATGCAAAACAAGGCCCAACCCAGCCAGCCGACAGATTCCCCGCCCACCACACAAGCCGCCAGCGCCAACAAGCTGAGCGGCGTGCCGCGCGCAATCAGTTTGTCTGCCGTCAAGCCGCGCAAAGCCAGCCACGGGCCCAGCAAACCCCACAGCCAAAACGTGACCAGCATGGCCGCGTTGATGTAAAACAAACCAGTGGCCGCTTCAAGCGGCGAGTAGCCGGCCACCTTCACCATCCATGGTCCGGCCCACAGCGTTTGAATGGCCACCAGCCCGCCGTAGTTAAAAAACGCGAGCGGTGCCAGCCGCTGAAAATAGCGGTTCTTCCACACAGTGGCGTAGCTGGGTGCGGGTGCCGAGCTGGGTGCAACTGATGCGGGCCACGGCGGAACAATAAAAGCAATCACCGCCATTGCCAGCAAAATCATCGCGGCCAGTATCCAGAACAAGGGTCGCCAGCCGGTCAGCGGCAGCAGCCACTGCACGGGCAGCGTTGACGCCAGCATGCCGAGCGAGCCGCTCATCAGCATCCAAGAATTGGCGCGCAGCAAACTGTCGGCACTCAGCCAGCGCCTGAATCCTGTCAGTGGCGCCATCAGGCAAGCGCTAACGCCCATGCCAATCAGCACGCGTGCCACCAGCAAGCTGACAAAGCTGCTGGCCAGGGCAAACGCTGCGCAGCCCGCAACTGCCACACTTAAAAAGCACAAAATAACGCGCTGGGGGCCATAGCGGTCAAGCCAGGTGCCCAGCGGCAATTGCGTGGCCGCAAAACCCAAAAAATAGCCCGCACCCAGCAACCCCAAGTCGCCAGCCTGCAACGAAAACTCGCGGCTCAATTCAGGGGCCAACGTAGCGGTAATGGCGCGCACCAGCGCCGAGCAAAAGTACGCCGCCGCAAAAGACAAAAACACCAGCGCAGCGGTTTTTTTGTCTAGCAAATGCAGGCTGGGTGGCGGGCTGGGTGGCGCGCTGGATGCAGCTGGTTTTTTTATTGCGGGCAAATCGGCGGTAGATAAATTATTCAAACTTCAACCCTGAAAAGTAGGTATCAGCCACGTCGGCTTTAATGTCAGCGCCATAAATGACTGCCTGAAACACAGTGGCGTCTTGCGCAAAATAAGCTGCGTAGCCCACTACGGCTGTGCCGTCAGCGCGCTTGCCAGTGGCTTTTAGCCACACCCCTTGCCCGCCGCTTGCGCCCGCCAACTTTAGCGGCGTGGTGCTGTCGGCCTTTGCCGCTTGCATGTTGGCCAGCGTAGCTTTTTGCCATGCGGCTAAAACAGAAGGAGCCTGCGCGGCGCTGCCGATGTCTGCGCTTGAGATAGCAAACGTCAAGCCGCCCGCGTCGCAGCCCAACATGCGCAGCGAAGTTGGCTGGCTGCCGAGCGGAACTGTTTTTTCAGCTTTGTCTGGTTTGCAGGGCATGAGCAAGCTTAAACGGGTGTCGTCTGGCCGCACGTCGCGCCAGTTGAAGGCGGGGCTGCAGGCTGCCATAGCAAGCGTGAATGCGGCAAGCGCTGATGTGGCCAGTGCCATGGTTGTCAAATTCAGTCTTAAGTGTCGCATCGCGTTGCTGGTGGCTAGTCGTTAAGCAAGCTTATGACTTTACAGGGCTTTTGGCGCGTGCCAGTTGCGGCGGCCGATTGCCCGCTGCGCAAGCAGCAGCCGTTTGATAAGGTCAAAATAGCACCATGAACTCTCTTGATGGCATTCGTGTTTTAGACCTTTCCCGCGTGCTAGCGGGCCCGTGGTGTACGCAAACACTGGCCGACCTGGGCGCAGACGTCATCAAAATTGAACGGCCACACAGCGGGGACGACACCCGCACCTGGGGCCCGCCGTTTTTAAAAGATGCGCAAGGCAACGACACGCAAGAAGCCGCCTACTACCTGGGCACGAATCGCAACAAACGCAGCGTGACCTGTGACATCGCGCAGCCTGCTGGCCAAGCGCTGATACGCGAGTTGGCGCTGCATTGCGATGTGTTTGTTGAGAACTTCAAGGTCGGCGACATGGCGCGTTATGGCTTGGACTATGCCAGCCTCAAAGCCATCAACCCGCGTATTGTTTATTGCTCCATCACTGGCTTTGGCCAGACCGGCCCGTATGCCGATAGGGCCGGGTACGACTACGCGATTCAAGGCATGGGCGGGCTGATGAGCGTGACCGGCGAGCGTGACGATTTGCAGGGTGGCCCGCAAAAAGTCGGCGTGGCCGTGGCCGATTTAATGACCGGCATGTACGCAACAGTTGGCATACTGGCCGCGCTGCGCCATGCCGAAAAAACCGGTGAGGGCCAGCAAGTCGACATGGCGCTGCTAGACACGCAAGTTGCCATGCTGGCCAACCTGGGTGCCAACTATCTGGTCAGTGGCAAAGTGCCAGGCCGCATGGGCAATGCGCACCAAAACATCGTGCCGTACCAGGTGTTTGAAGTTGCCCCCGCGCTTGACGGCAATCATTTGGAAGGCGCCACAGGGGCTGCGCGAGACCACATCATCATCGCCGTGGGCAATGACTCGCAATTCGTCAAGTACTGCCAGGTTGCCGGTGTTCCCGAGTTGGGCACAAACCCGTTGTTTGCGCTGAACCGTGACCGCGTTAAAAACCGCGCGCAACTCGTGCCTATTCTTGAGACCGTGATGCGTACCCGTCGCAAAGCCGACTGGCTGGCCGCGCTAGAAGCGGCCAAGGTGCCGTGTGGCGCCATCAACAATCTGGCCGAGGTGTTTGCCGACCCGCAAATTGAATCAAGAAGCATGGTCACGCGCTGGCAGCACCCGCACCAGAGTGATTTGCCATTGGTGTCCAGCCCCATCAAGCTCGGTGCCACGCCTGTGCGGCGCGACTTGCCGCCACCGCTGCTCGGCCAGCACACCGACGAGGTACTGCGCAGCGTGTTGAACTACCCGCTGGAGAAGTTGTCTGAACTCAAAAGCAACAAAGTCATTTGACAAGGCGGCATCCCGTGGGTATCAGCAGGCGCGAGTTTTCAAAAGTATTACTAACCGCCGCCGCATGGGGCAGCGCGTGGTCGCACGCTAAAGACAGCGCGCTGCCGGTGCCCAAGTCACTCCCGCAAGCCGCGCTGGCCGCGCAAGCCAAAGGCGAGCCGCTGGTGCTGCTGATCAGCCTGCCGGGCTGCGTGTACTGCGAGCAAGTGCGCCGCAGCTACCTGCTGGCGCTTCGGGCAGATGAAGGCGTGCACGCCTGGCAACTCAATGTGTCCGATAAAACCACGCCGCTCATCGGCTTTAACGGCCAGCCCACGACGGCCGCCAGGCAAGCCGCTGCGTTGAAAGCCACGTTCACGCCTACCGTGCTGTTTATGGGCAGCCAAGGCCAAGAGCTGGCTGAGCGCCTGGTTGGCATTGCTGTGCCCGATTTTTATGGCGAGTATTTGGACCAGCGGCTGGCAGCAGCGCGCAAAGCGCTTTAAATCTACTATTAATTTAGGAGCTGCTCGCGCCCGTATTTATTCGGCTAGGCGGCTGTTTTTCACTAAAAACAGGCCAAAAAATCGGTTTTTGCTGCGCTTTCAGCGCACGCTGCGGCTTTGCTAAGTTGCAAGGCTAGAAAAGCTCTCAATGCTCACCAAGCACTGTGTGCCGCCTGATTTGCAAAATCACGTTTTCTGTGCGGAATCGCCCTGCTCAATTAGCGCTAAAAACGCACTCAAGCCTAAGGGGCAGTTAAGCGCCAAGGTGTACTGCATAGGCTGAAAACACGGTTACGTTTTGCCCTTGCGCGGTTACCTGAAAAAGACTGAAAATTCTGATCGACGCAGCGCATAGTTTGCGGCATGATGTTGAAACACAAACTTACAGTCACCACCCGCAGGCGCATGCCTGGCGGCGCGCTCTGCGCAACGGTTGGGGTACTCAGTCAATTGCACTGCGCGTTACGCAGTGAGCTTTGAGGAAGGTAAAAAATGAATGACGAAGGCAGATGCTGCAGTTTTTCTTTTAAGGCGCTAGGCTGGCGCTGCATCGGCGCGCGCTGCGGCCAGTGTGGTACTGGCCGGCGATACACGCAGCGCCAAAACCCCGAGTTATTAACGAGTAGAACCCCATGCTAAAAGCGCTGTTTGGCCAACGCAGCAGCCCGCCTGAATCGACTTTTGACGCGGCGGGTCACCGCACGCTGACCCCGGCCGACACCGATGCGCTGGTAGACATTTTGTGCGGCGCGGCGGTACTGATGCCGTTGAATGCAGCCGACGCCAAAATAGCCGCCAGTTACATGGCTGCTCGCCAATACCGCGACCGCGAAATCATCATTGAACAGGGCGACAAGGCGCATGTTGACTTCATGTTGTGGGTGCTTGACGGCACGGCAACGTTTGAAGCCGTCACGCCCGGTAGCGGCGAATCGGTAACCGTAACGGTGCTGGGCGTGGGCGGCACACTCGGCGCAATGAGCTTGATAGACGGCGCGGCTCGCTCGCTTCAAGGCGTGGCCAGCGAGCCTACCCGCTGCGCCATGCTGACCCGCGCGCAGCTGCAAAAGCTCTGCCGTGAGCACCCGGCCGTGGGCGTCAAATTGATGTCGGTGATTTGCCTGATCGTGTCCATGACGCTGCGCGACTTGACCGGCAAATTCAAGTGCCACGTGCGCCTGAACAATGTGCTGAACGCAGAGCTAAGAGGCCGACAGTCTGAACGCCTGCCGCTGTAATCGGTGCGAGCCGCTGGCTTGGCGCCTTGCGGGTTGCTGCGCATGGGGCAGGTAGTCATTGAGCTGACTAAAGTTTGCCGCCTTTTCGCTATGTTTTATATAGCTGCTTGCGCCCGAAAATATTGGTCTGCAGTGCAAAATTGCTTTAAAAGGGGCTCTGGCACGGTGTTGCTAGACCACGCGGGCTCATGAGCCACATCGGCCGCCATAAAAAAGCCGTTGCTGCGGGCGCGGTGGCCTTTTCCTGCAACTTAAATCAGTTCGCCGTGTCAGTTAAGCTACGGTAATTGGCAAGTACTAGGGTTTGCTGGTCGCCAGCAGTTTTTCAACAGTAGGAGTTGTAGGTAATCGATGGCACGTTCAAGCAGTTTTCAGGGCACGAATCCAACTGCGTTGTCTGCGCACAAAGACAGCGCTGCGCCGTCTGCGGTGGTTGATCGCATGGACTTTCAATTGGTTGGCATTATCGGCACCCGGTTGTCTGACTCGCTGGCCAGCATGCAGGCGGTTATTGACGAGATGATGCTTGACGGAAACGTCAACCGCACGCAAATTGCCCGCTTGACCAATTCGTTAGACGCCGCACGCGGTGTGGCCATGCAAAGCCAGCAAATCTCTCGCCTGGGCGGTGGCCGCTTGCGCCAGTCGCATGAAAAGTTAAAGCTCGATGAGCTGCTGCGCGACTCGCTTTTAGAGCGCAACAAGTTGTTTCGCCAGCGCGGTGTGGAGCTGTACCACGGCTTAAAGCCGGTTGAAGTTATTGTTGACGCGGGCTTGCTGGTTTGCCTGGTAGATGCCGCGCTGGAATGGGCGCTGGACATGGGGCGCAAGCTGGTTATTACGCTAGAGATGAAGAACTGGCCCGAGCACGGCATGCTGCTGATTCGCGCCAGCGACCGTATTGCGCAAAACAAGCCCGGCAGCGAGCCGCATGACGACTCTGGCAACACACTGGCCTGGTATTTGTTGGTAGAAGCCGCCAACGCAATGGGCGTGTCGGTTGACCGAATCACGTCGGCCAAAGAATCAACGCTGATGATTGAGTTCCCGCGCACCGTCAAGCGGCTTGAAGGCCTGACCGCCATTGAAGTCGACACCGGGTACGACACGCTGTATGGCGACTCCAAACCGATGGCGGGTCACCGCATACTGGTGATCACCAACGACGATTTGCTGCGTCATGAGGTCACCGCCACCGCGCGCACCATGGGGCTAACGGCCGACTTTGTGCTGGAAAGCCGGCAGGCGGTGCGGTTTTGCGAGCTGGACCCGCCGCACATGATCATCATTGACGAGCGGGTGCGGGACGACGGCTTTAACGAGCTGCGCGAAGACCTGCGCCGCACCGACCCCAACTACCCATTTATTGAAATTGCGAGTGAGTCAAACGTGCTCGAAATGGCAGGCTGGATGTCTGACAGCATGACCCGCTTAAGCCGCGACAGCTTGCGCACGCAGCTGGGCTCTATTTTGGCGATGGAGCTGGCTAAAGTAGCGTAACGTTGCTTGAGGTCGCCTTAGATTTCCTGAAGCGGCCCGAAGCAGCCAGAACCGGCTGGAGCCCGCACGCCGATTAGCTATTTATTTAATAGCTGCTCGCGCCCGTATTTATTAGGCTACAGCTCAATTTATACCCTAAAAAGGGATATAAATCGCGTTATTTGAGCGCGCCAAACACCTTCTTCAAAATGGCGCTGCCAGTGCCGACCGGGTCTTGGCGAATTTTCTTTTCTTCTTCACCAATGATCAGGTACAGACCGTCAAGCGACTTGCCGGTGACGTACTGCTGAATGTTGGCGTCTTCTTTTTTCACCAAACCAAAGCCAGCGGCTTTGCCCGCAAACTCGTTGTACTTGTTGGCCAGGCCGACTTTTTCCGTGGCCTTGGTCACGATGGGCAAAAACGTGGTGCCCAGTGGGCTGCGGGTTTTTTCAGCAAAAAAGGTGGTCACTGAGGTGTCGCCGCCCGTCAAAATATTTTTGGCGTCCGTCACGCTCATGTTGCGCACCGCGCCTACCAGCAGGTCTTTGCCCATGGGCACAGCCGCTTCAGCCGCGCGATTGATTGACAGCATCAGCTCGTCAATGCGCTTGCCCTGGCCCAAATTTTTCATTAATTTAGCCACGTCTTGCAGGTGGCCCGGCAGCGGAATTTGCACCTTGGGGTTGCCAAAAAAGCCATCGGTTTTGCCCAGAATGGCCACGGCCGCGAGCGCGCCTTTTTCTAGCGCGGTTTTTAGCCCGGTGCTGGCGTCTTTGTTGGAAATGCCGGCCAAATCGCCGAGTGCCAGCGCATGCGCGTGCTGGTAGGTAGCCAGAATCAGGCTGCCAAAAACGCTGGTCGATGCGAGGGTAAAGTATCTGCGCTGCATGGTGGTCTCCTTCGGTGACGTTTGGGTAACAAACTAATCAATAGTGTCGAGTGAGTATGCCGCATGCCGCCCCGATTGGCCCGGGCGCCCGGGCGGCCAAGAAAAATCAGCGGTGAAGTGAGAAAAAAGTCCTCTTTTGTGTAAAACGGCCTACTTTTTGGGTTTAAATAGCGACTGAAATAGCCACTAGGCTAATCAATATGGGCGCGAGCAGCTCCTATTTTGATAGTGTATTAACCCGTTTTCACCGTCTTGCCTGGTTATTTTCGCGGCGATTTAACTCGTTTAACTTCACGTTTTAGGAACATTCATGCGCTTGTTACACCGCTTCACATCTGTTGGCAATTTGGCCGTTGCCATGGCGTTTACTTGGGTTGCAATGGCGCCTGTTACTGCGCATGCGCAAGATTACCCGAACAAGCCCATCAAGCTGGTCGTGCCCTTCCCGGCGGGCGGCAGCTCAGACGCCACAGCGCGCCTGCTGGCCGACAAACTAGGCCCGGTGCTCAAGCAATCAGTGGTGGTAGACAACAAGGGCGGCGCGGGCGGCTTGATTGGTACCGATGTGGTGGCCAAATCACCGGCAGACGGCTACACGCTGGTGCTGGTCGATGTGTTTCACAGCAGCGCGCCAATTTACGTTCGCAAAATGCCGTACGACGCGGTCAAAGACTTCACGCCAGTCTCGCTGGTGGGCAAGTCCCCCGCGTTTTTGATTGCCAACCCCGACTTTGAAGCCAAAACAGCGCAAGACGTTTTGAAGTTTGGCCGCGCCAACCCCGGAAAGTTAACGCTTGCTATCGCTGGCACCGGCAGCGTGGTGGTCGACTTGTTCCGCGCGCGCTCGGGGCTGCAATTTACCAGCGTGCCATACCGCGGCTCGTCCCCCGCGCTGATTGACTTGATGAGCGGCCAGGTCAACACCATGATCACCACCATGGCCAGTGCGGGTAGCCACGTCAAGTCAGGCAAACTCCGCGTGCTGGCCACCACAGGTGCCAAGCGCCACCCCGACTTTCCAAATGCGCCCACGTTTGCTGAAGTCGGCATCAACGGCGTCGACTACGAACAGTGGTTCGGCATCATGGGCCCGGCAGGCATGCCCAAACCCATCGTCGACAAGCTGGCCGCAGCGATTGCCCAGGTGCTGCAAATGCCCGACGTGCGCGACAAACTGACCAACCTCGCACTGGAAATCGCCACGCCAGGCGCGGTGGAAATGCAAGCCAAGCTGCAAGGCGACCCAAGCCGGTGGGCGCGGCTGGCCAAAGAGTTGGATATCAAGCCGCTGGATTGAGGTTTGGGGGCAGGCTTATTTCGTCAGAATAAGCTCTTTCCATGCATCAAATATGGCTGTAGCCCAATAGATACGGGCGTAAGTAGCTACAAATTTGATATCTTCCACGAGGTAGATTTACAAACGGCACTTGATTTGCATTTGAACCAATGTTTTGTCTGTTTTGTATCCAACCCTGGTTCTCACCTTAAGCACATGACATACGCCAACAAGATAACCAATAAAGCCGTCAAGGAAAGAAAGCATGCAATTAGTTAGGCATCGTCTGTTACAGCTGCGTAAAAATTTAGGGAAAAAGCCGGTGCCAGAGACAAGCTTTGCCCAATTGGATGCAATTCCCTGGATAAGTATCTGGAACCTTGCGCTTGCGGTCGGCGGGTTCTTACTGCTTGGATACTTTGCTTCTATTGAATTTTTACCTGACCTAGAGCTGAAAGACCTTGCAGGAACTATTGCCGCAGTTGCTGTCGTCGGCATATTCATTGTGGTGTTGATTGGCGGCTCTTTGCTGATACCAGCGCTGTATTTAGAAGTAGAAGAAAAGTCTAAAAGGAAGAGTGCTCTTTATATAGCCGGAGTCGGGATTGCGCTACCATTTTTCGCAATTGTGAATTTAGCCGCCGAGCATTTTTATCGTGTTGAAGGGTGGGTAATTTTGGGTTGCATAACGACCGGACTTTCTTGGCTAATTACGTTTTCTCAGGCTAACAAATTTACAGTGCGGGGTTTTTTTCGTACTTTTGTGTATGTTGGTATGTGGGCTTTCTGGGTAGTAGCTGTCCCGATGGTTTATTGCTTTGCGGTGTTACAGCAAGGAAACCGTCCGGATTGGGTAATGGCTGTTATGTTGTTTGGTGTCCCAGCGTTTTTTGCGCTTTTATCTTTAATGTTGTCGTCGCTACCCAAAAATCAACGACTAGTCGCATTTGTTGTTTTTTCTGTAGTGGCCGTTTTCCTATTTAGTTTTGTGTTGAATCGTCCAGCGCTGGTGCCACAAGCCGTGTTCAAGATGCTTGGCTTGTCGGTTGACCGTGAGCACGTCACGTTGGTACTTTCCGAGAATGGCTGCAATGCGATGAATTTAACGCTTAAAGAGAATGGCAAACCTTGCGAATTTGACTCCATCGCTAAATTAGGTGCTCTGACAGATGCAAGGATAGTTTCTCGGGTCGGTTCGCAAGTTGTTATTCACTGGAGAGTACTAAAACTTCCTATTACCGCTCGTACTGATGCCCAGCTACAAGCGGCATTGAAAGATGGTAAAAATGAAATTTGGCAAAGAGTGGTGCTCAAAAAAGTAGACGTTATTTCGTGGGCGCACGAGCGCGCTAACCCCTAAAAAGGGGATGGTGCTAACAAACAATCTTGAGGTTAAATCAAGCCACCAAGTGGTGTCATACCGCGTGGAGCAGACTACCCTGGATGTAAAGAATGCCTGATTGCGACCCGCTTCACCATCGCCTATCCGTTGAACCGACGACGAAAAAAAACGCCTGCTCCTCATTAAGGCAGGCTTACCCGCGCACTAAATAAGCCACTAGCCCAATAAATACGGGCACCAAGAGCTACTGTATTAATAGCATTTAAACATCACAACTTGGCTTGGTAGTTGTCGTGGCGGGCTCGGCCGCTTGTATTGCGTGAGATTAGACGGCTCTCGCTCCGACAATTTGTCTGCAAATCTTAAGAAATTGCTCCGGTGAACAGTCCGTACTTGCTAAATTATTCTTTGCGGTGCGGTGTAGAAGTGCCGCACGTGCGCGCTCTGTTGTTATTGGATCGCACAGAAGATCAAGTTTTGGATGGCAATTCGGGCAGAGAAAAACAATGTTGTTTGGTAAGGCCTTGCCGCCCTTACTTGCTTCAATCCAATGAGCGCGTTCTAGCGATACAGAATTCTCAGCACATGCTTCGCAGGATGGACGCTCTCGCGGAAGAGGCGCGAGTTCGCTATCTGCAATGCGCCGCACAGGTAAGCCAAGCATTTCCACCCAGCTACGACTGTGACTGCGAACGTTAGATTCAAAAATAGTATTACGCTTAACTCCCCAACGATCAGCTAGTCGCTTCTGACCCAGCCCGTTACCCAGGTAGTGACGTTGATAGTCCTCCTCAAGAGTGCAGCAAAGCCTGGCTTCTACTTGCAACATAAGTACTGTTTTCTTGCCGGGAGGTGTTCGTTTAAAAACCATTGAAAAAGGCTATCTTTAGTTAAAGAAAACGAAATTTTATGACGGGGGATTTAGAGGACGTATTGGGTGACGCGCATCGAAAATTGGGCTGATGTTGTTAATGGCCATTTTTACCAACATCTGGTGCGACACAGTACTGAGCAGACACTCGTTAGGCCTAGTGAAGTACAGTCCGCTAGTTTCAAACGGCTGCAGAACTTAAACATACAAAAAAAGGCCTGTCTCTCATCAAAACAGGCCTTTTCAGGTATTAAATACGGCTATAGCCCGATAAATACGGGCGCGAGCAGCTACTAATTCAGTAGCATTAAATCATCACAACTTGGCTTGGTAGTTGTCGTGGCAGGCTTTGCAGCTTGCGCCGGTTGCGCCGAAGGCGGCTTTGAGGGTGTCGGGGTTGCCGGTTTTGGCGGCTGCTTGCAGCTTGGCGACTTCAGCGTTCATTTTCTCGCTGAGTTCTTTGAACTTGGCTTGCTCGGTCCAAATTTCTGCTTTGGCGCGGGTGGGAATGGCGCCTTTGTCGGTGCCCGGCCCAAACGCTGCCCACGGGAGCTGGGCCATGGTTGCCACAATGTCGGCGTTCTCGGCGGCGACTTTGGCGTCAAACGGCACGCGGCCGTTGACCATGGCGCCAATGCGGCCGAAGTGCGTGCCCATTACCGACAGTGAGCTTTGGCGGTACTTGATGGCGTCTTCAGGTTTGGCGAATTGGGCCGATGCGGTGCTGCTGAGCGTAACCAGGGCCACCGCAGCGGCGATGCAAGCAAGAGTTTTCATGGCGTTCCTCGTGGGGTTTATAAAAGTGAAAAAAGCTGGCGGGGCACTGGGTACCTGCCAGAATGCTGGAGTTTACCGAGAAGGCTTAAGTTCCGCAGGTCTTTATTTTCAAGCGCCAAGGGAAAGCACTGAGAACCAGCTGCATCCGGGCGGTGTGATCTGATCGTAAGTAGACATGGTGTATTGACCTGGGCGGCGTTTGGCATCAGGCAGTTAGCCGATTGCTGCCAACACCAGGGTGATTTACGCTGTAAGGGGCTTGATGCCGTTCAATGCCGCTTAATGTCGCGTAAGCTTTCTACGCGCTGCTTTTTAAATGCCGAGGCTCAACCTTCACAAACGATCCGCCATGAACACGAACACACAATCTGACACTGGCACCACCGCTAACTTTCCCAAGCGGTACACGGTACGCGTTTGGGACTTGCCAACGCGGGTGTTTCATTGGGCGCTGGCGCTGTGCATTGTGGGGTTGGTGATTACCGCCAGCTTGGGCGGCAACGCGATGGCATGGCACTTTCGATTTGGGCTGACCGTGCTAGCGCTGTTGATGTTCAGGCTGGTGTGGGGCTTGGTGGGCGGGCGCTGGTCGCGCTTTGCAGCGTTTATCTACTCGCCGGGCAGCATTGTGAATTACGTCAAGGGGCGGGGCAAGCCTGAGCACTCTGTTGGCCACACGCCCACGGGCGCGGGGTCGGTTTTTGCGCTGCTGGTTATATTGCTGGCGCAGGTGGGCAGCGGTTTGGTCAGCGACGACGAAATCGCGGCCAGTGGGCCGTTAACGCGGTTTGTATCTGGCGCCACTGTGAACCTGGCGACAAATTACCACACCAATATTGGCAAGTGGATCATTCTTGCGCTGGTGATGTTGCACTTGGCCGCGATTGTTTATTACACGCGGCGCAAGTACAGGCTGGTCTCAGCCATGGTCAATGGCGACAAGCAGCTGGAAGCGCCGGCCGCCAGCTCGCGTGACGACGCGGCATCGCGCATTGCAGCGGCAGTACTGTTTGGGTTGTGCGTGGCTTTTGTGGTGTGGGTGTCAAGCTTGGCGGCCTAGCGCGTGCCGGTGAGCTTGCGCACAGCTTTGCCGAACTGCTCTGGGTACCAACAAGTGCTGGTTGGGCTGTTGCAGGCCTTTTCGGTATAGTGCAAAGCTGTTGTACTAGACGCTTAGCCCAAAGTGCCCCTTCCCGAAATTAAACTCATTGCCCCTGGTACCGCCGCAGAACTTGAAGCCACACGCCTGATTTTTCGGGAGTACGCCCAACACCTTGGCGTTGACTTGTGTTTTCAAAACTTCGAGGCTGAGTTGGCTGGTTTGCCCGGCGACTATGCTGGGCCGCACGGTGCGTTGCTGCTGGCCTTTGTGGGCAACGACCTGGCTGGTTGTTGCGGCATGCGGCCATTGACCTCGACCGACTACCCGAACGCCTGCGAGATGAAGCGACTTTTTGTGCGCCCGCCGTTTCAGGGGTTGGGCTTGGGCCGGCAGTTGGCTGAGGCGATGCTGGATGCAGCCCGCGTTGCAGGCTACCACCACGCGTTGCTAGATACGCTTAGCGAGATGGAATCTGCCCGGGCACTTTACAAAGACCTGAATTTTCAAGAGATTCCGCCGTACTACCATAACCCGATAGCAGGCGCGCATTACCTGAAGGTTGACTTATAAATGTGCATCTAGCCAAATAAATACGGGCGCGAGCAGCTCCTGATTCAATAGCGATTAGCAATTTGCTACTGGCTACATACAGCTGGATGGTTGCAAGACAGATTTAAGTTTTTGCTTTTGCTTTTGCTTGTTCCAGCAGCGTGGCGGCGTCACTGACTTCAAACTTGCCCGGGCCTTCAACATTCAGGCTGGCTACCTTGCCGTCTTTGATTAGCATCGAATAGCGGTTGCTTCTTAGGCCCATGCCGCGGGCGGTCAGGTCAAGCGTCAAGCCGGTGGCTTGGGTGAAGGCGGCGCTGCCATCGGCCAGCATGCGAACTTTGCCGTCGGTTTTTTGGTCGCGTGCCCAGGCACCCATGACGAATGCGTCGTTGACACTCACGCACCAAATCTCATCAACACCAGCGGCTTTGAGTTCTGCAAAATTGTCGACGTAGCCGGGCACATGCTTGGCTGAGCAGGTTGGCGTGAAAGCGCCAGGCAGAGCAAACAGCGCAATCGTTTTACCGGCGGTGGCCTTGGCCACGTCAACCGGGTTTGGCCCAATGCTGCAGCCATTGCCTTCAACTTCAGAAAACTCCATTAACGTGGATGCGGGTACGGTGTCGCCAATTTTGATCATGTGTTGCTCCGGATAAGAATGTAAAAGTGAGAAGGGTAAAAACCGGTTTTTAAGGAGAATGCTTAGTTTAGTTTTAACTCTGAATTCAGGCTGGAATGGGGATGGCGGCTATCACCCCGGACGAAACAAAAACGGCCCACATCGTGAGCCGTTTTATTTTTCAGCCTGGCTATCTTCGGATAAGCCAGACAAGCCAGACAGCCGTTAGACGACAGCGGCTTTCTCAACTAAACGGGTTACCACCCAGTTTTTGGTCTTAGAAATCGGGCGGCTTTCGGTGATTTCAATCATGTCACCGGTTTTGTATTCGCCTTTTTCATCGTGCGCGTGGTACTTGCTCGACAGCGAAACAATTTTGCCGTACAGCTCGTGCTTGACGCGGCGCTCAACCAACACCGTCACGGTCTTGGCGCGTTTGTCGCTCACGACCTTGCCGATCAAGGTGCGCTTGAGGGACTTCTTAACTGCGCTAGTTGCTTCAGTCATCATTTGGCTCCTTGTTTAGCAACATTCGACGCAATGGTTTCGGTCAAAATCGTTTTTGCCCGGGCGATTGAGCGGCGTGTTGAACGCAGCGTAGCGGTATTGTTGAGTTGCTGCGTGGCTTTTTGCATGCGCAAACCAAAGTGGGCTTTTTGCAGCTCTTTGACTTCAACTTTTAAACCGGCAACGTCTTTTTGGCGTAATTCAGTAGTTTTCATTTG
>JANOWB010000289.1:0-8493 GCA_031417695.1 Polaromonas sp. | reverse complement strand
GCCTGGGCGCGGGCGTGGTCAAAGGCGCGGTGACGCAACTGCCGCGCTACTTTGCTGATGTCGGCCGCGTGATGGACCTTGAATCGCGCCTGGTGCACTGCATGGTGACTCTGCAGGGCGCGAACCCGGCTGACTTCACGGCGGCCACTGTTTTTTCGCGCGAGGGCCAGCGCGCCTCAAATGTCGAAGATCTGGTCGCCTACATTTACGACGAATCGCGCGGCATGAAAATCGCTATTCCCCAGCAGCACCCACAAGAAAAAAGCGCTTACGCCCGGGGTAAAGAGGTGTTTTATTACAAGGGCGGGCCATACGATTTTTCATGCGCGTCATGCCACGGCGAAGACAACAAACGCATTCGCTTGCAAGACTTGCCCAACCTGACCAAAGCCAAGCCTGCGCAAGACGCATTTGCCCAATGGCCCGCCTACCGGGTGAGCCAAGGCGCGGTGCGCACCATGCAGTGGCGCTTGTACGACTGCTTTCGCCAGCAGCGCTTTCCTGAGCTGCAATATCTGAGCCAAACATCCATTGACCTGATTACCTTCATGGGCGTGAACGCCAATGGTGGTGCCATGGCCGCCCCAGCCATCAAGCGGTAAGCACACATGATTTTATTTCCAATTTTGAAATTGCGGCGCGCTGCGCTGTTGGCCGCTGCTGCTTGGGCGGCAACCTTGCTTGCCTCGTGCGCCACCAGGCCCACCCAGCAAGACGTGCTGGCTTCGCTCAAATCATCGTTTACCGAGCGCGGCATCGCGTCGCTAGACCGCCTGAACCAAACCGAGTTGCAGCGGGTATGCAGCGAGGCGGCTGCAAGTGGCGAGCCAGTGCCTGAAAAAGTCCGCGCTGCCTTGCAAACCAGCATTTACAACGCTTTGCCTTACCCAACGGATGGGCAATACATTGGCGACTTCAAAGAAGGCGAAAAAATTGCACAAAATGGGCGCGGCATGCAGTTCAGCGACACAGCCGGCGTGCCGAACGGCGCTAATTGTTACGCCTGCCATCAAATTTCGCCCACAGAGATTTCATACGGCAACCAAGGCCCCAGCCTGCTGAACTACGGTAAGCTGCGCGGCGTTAAAGATGCAGGCGCTGCAGAGTCTTTGCCGATTGTGAAATACACCTGGGGCCGCATCTGGAATACCCATGCTTTCAACGCTTGCTCAGGCATGCCGCGATTTGGTGACGCCAAAATTTTGACTGAGCAGCAAATCAAAGACGTCATGGCGCTGCTGCTTGACCCGAAGTCTCCGGTGAATCAGTGAAGAGCATCAAAAAAGTCTTTCGAGACCTTTTTGAGTGCTATTTATGCCTATAGCCCAATGAATACAGGCGCGAGCAGCTCCTAAATTCGTAGTATGACAGCTCACCAAGGGATGCCGTGCCCCCTGTTTCGCCGAGATTTTTTAATGGCTTGGCTGAGTCGTCGAAAAAGAATGGAAAAGAATGGCGGTCAGATTCCAATTAAATCAATAAAGAAAAGCACTTTATCTTTATTAATGTTGTTTAAATGGTTGTCTCGCTCAACTGCTTTTTTATAAAGTGATTTAAACGTGTTTAAATATTTTAAAAACCATCATAAAAGTATCGTCATCATCAGCTTGCTTTGTGTGATATTCCACACAGTATTAATTGTTTCGTTTGCCCCAACAAGCGGTGACTTTAAGCCAAATAAAACTATCAGTGGCATATATACCGTCCTCTCAGATCAAGCTGCTCCAGGCATTTCTTCGAGTGTTTTAGTTGGCAATACGTCTTTGATTTGCGGGGCAAGCTATTTAGGACCAGAACGCGCTTGTTCTGCTTCTTACAAAAATGAAATGGTCACGGTGCGTACCGCAACCTACAGATATGCTCTGGGTAGCGCTGATGTTGTTGTTGATATCGTTAACGATCGTGGGCGTAAAACGCAATATTCAGACAAGGTGATTATTCATTCATGGTGGGAGTCATCGGTAGTAATGGCTTTGATAATTTTGCAATTTCAGATCCCATTATTCATTTTTCTTTTTAATTTTTTAACGAACAAGGTGAAGAAGTAAGGCGAGTAACCCAGAAAAACAATTGAAAAACAACTGGGGTCAGATTCCAATTAAATCAATTAAATGTGCACTGCGAAAACACCGCTTTAGGCTTCTATGCTCGTTAAATAGTGCGCTAGCCCAATAAATACAGGCGCAAACAGCTCCTGAATTCATAGTAATTAACCCCCCCCCCCCAATTCCACATGAACCTGTCCCGCCGCGAATTTTCAAGCGTCATGGCGGCTGCGCTGAGCGTTGGTTTCCCGCTCCACGCCGACGCTGCAACCCAAGCTAGCGACCTCTACAACCCGCCCAAAACAGGCAACGTGCACTTGCTGCACATGACCGATTGCCATGCGCAGTTGCTGCCCAGTTATTTTCGCGAGCCGTCGGTTAATTTGGGTGTGGGCAGCATGCGCGGGCAGTGGCCGCACCGGGTGGGAACGCAACTGCTTGAAGCCGCGCAAATTAAATCTGGCACGCCCGAGGCGCATGCCTTTACCTTTCTTGATTTTGAGCGAGCTGCAAGGCAATACGGCAAAGTCGGCGGCTTTGCACACATGGCCACATTGGTCAAGCAGCTTAAAGCGTCGCGGCCCGGCGCGCTGCTGCTCGACGGTGGCGATACGTGGCAGGGCAGCGGCACCGCTTTGTGGACGCAGGGGCAAGACATGGTGGATGCCGCCAAACTGCTGGGCGTTGAGATCATGACCGGGCATTGGGACTTTACCTACGGCGAAGCGCGCATCAAGAAAATTGTCGACGGTGACTTTGCTGGCAAGGTTGAATTTTTGGCCCAAAACGTCAAAACCAGTGATTTTGGCGATGCGGTTTTTAAGCCGTATGTCATTAAAGAAATGAACGGTGTGCGCGTCGCCATCGTCGGGCAGGCCTTTCCTTACACACCGATTGCCAACCCCGGCTGGTTAACGCCCAACTGGACATTCGGCATTCGTGAAAACGAGATGCAAGTCACCGTGAACGAGGCTCGTGCCAAAGGCGCGCAGGCCGTGGTGCTGCTGAGTCACAACGGCATGGATGTTGATTTGAAAATGGCCAGCCGCGTGACAGGCATCGACGCGATTTTGGGCGGTCATACCCATGATGGCGTGCCGGTGCCAGTGGTTGTTAAAAACCCGGGTGGCCAAACCATCGTGACCAACGCTGGCAGCAACGGCAAATTTTTGGGCGTGCTTGATCTAGACGTGAAGGGCCAAAGCGTGGTCGGTTTTAACTACTGCCTGTTGCCGGTGTTTTCAAACCTGCTGCCGGCAGACAAAGACATGGCCGCGCTGATCGCTAAAAGCCGAGCGCCGTATAAGGCAAAGCTGGCAGAAACTCTGGCCACCACCGAAGGCACACTTTACCGGCGCGGCAATTTCAACGGCACGTTTGACCAGTTGATTCTGGATGCGCTGATGGAGGTCAAAGGTGCAGAAATTGCGTTTTCGCCAGGCTTCAGATGGGGCACATCGTTGTTGCCCGGCCAGGCAATCACGCGTGAACATTTAATGGATCAAACCGCCATCACTTACCCATGGACAACGCTTGTTGACATGAGCGGCGCAACGATTAAAACCATTTTGGAAGACGTGGGCGACAACCTGTTCAACACTGACCCGTACTACCAGCAGGGCGGTGACATGGTGCGCACCGGCGGGCTGACTTATGCCTGCGAGCCCGGTGCCAAGATGGGCGCGCGAATTCAAGACATGCGCTTGAGGGGCAAGTTGATTGAAGCCGATAAAACATACAAAGTTGCGGGTTGGGCGCCGGTGGCGGAGGCCAGCAAAAACGCTGGCGCGCCGATCTGGGATGTAGTGGAAACGTACCTGAAAGCCAACAAAGTTATCAAGCCGGTTAAGCCCAACACGCCCCGGCTTGTTGGCGTTGAAGGCAATCCGGGCGCAGCCTGAGGGACCCATTTTTCGTTGATTTATTGCTTTGTCATGGTTCGGTGGCACAATTTGAGCTGTTTCTGAAGTCCCTTCCAGGCGCAGTCGCATCCGCTAATCGGTTCAGCCGTAGCAAGCGGAAGGTTTAATTAACCGGCATCCCAAGGCTTTTGGCCCCACGGTGTCCACTAATGTTTCCCCAAGGGAAACTTAAGGTCAGTCGATATGAGTTCTAACCCGCACGTCCCCACGGCACCCGCAGGCGTGCCTCCAGCGACGTCAGCGCCAAGCGCGTCATCTGTCTACGCTGCCTACAACGGCAATACTTATCTTTTTGGCGGCAACGCCCCGTACGTCGAGGAAATGTACGAAAACTACCTCGCCAACCCCGGCAGCGTATTACCCACTTGGCGCGAGTATTTCGACGCACTACAGCATGTGCCCGCCGTTGACGGCACTGACGCTAAAGATGTTCCGCACCTTCCGGTGGTCAACGCCTTTGCCGAACGCGCCAAAAGCGGCCAGACCAAAGTGGTGGTGGCCAGCGCTGACCTGGAAATGGGCCGCAAACGCACCGCCGCCCAGCAGCTGATTGCGGCGTACCGCAACGTTGGCGCGCGCTGGGCTGATCTAGACCCCTTAAAGCGCACAGAGCGCGACAAAATTCCCGAGCTTGACCCGTCGTTTTACGGCTTTACCGACGCCGACCAGGAAGTGGTGTTTAACACCAGCAACACCTTCTTCGGCAAAGAAAGCATGAGCTTGCGCGAGCTGATGAACGCGCTGCGCGAAACCTATTGCGGCACGATTGGCGCCGAGTACATGTACGCGACCGATCAAAACCAAAAGCGCTGGTGGCAGCAAAAGCTTGAAGCCATTCGCAGCAAGCCAAGCTTGAGCAAAGAAAAGAAGCTGCACATCCTTGACCGCCTCAGTGCGGCCGAAGGCCTGGAGCGGTTTTTACACACCAAATACGTTGGCCAAAAGCGCTTTTCGCTTGAAGGTGGCGAGAGCTTTATTGCCAGCATGGATGAGCTGATTCAGCGCTCTGGCGAAGTCGGCGTACAAGAAATCGTCATCGGTATGGCCCACCGTGGCCGCTTGAACGTGCTGGTGAACTCGCTTGGCAAAGTGCCCTCAGATTTGTTCGCTGAATTCGACCACACCGCGCCTGAAGACCTGCCCAGCGGCGACGTGAAGTACCACCAAGGCTTCAGCTCAGACGTGACCACGCCTGGCGGGCCGGTGCATTTGACCCTGGCCTTTAACCCGTCGCACCTGGAGATTGTGAACCCGGTAGTTGAAGGCTCCGTGCGTGCCCGCATGGACCGCCGCGCTGACCCCAAGGGCTTGCAAGTGCTGCCCGTTCTGGTGCATGGCGACGCCGCCTTTGCTGGCCAGGGCGTGGTGATGGAAACATTGGCACTGGCCGAAACCCGTGGCTACTCCACAGGCGGCACGGTGCACATCGTCATCAATAACCAGATCGGCTTTACCACCAGCGACCCGCGCGACAGCCGCTCCACGCTGTATTGCACAGATGTTGTCAAAATGATTGACGCACCGGTGTTGCACGTCAATGGCGATGACCCCGAGGCGGTGGTGCTGGCTACGCAGTTGGCGTTAGATTTCCGCATGGAATTTCACAAAGACGTAGTAGTGGACATCATTTGTTTCCGCAAGCTTGGGCACAACGAGCAAGACACACCGGCCATGACGCAGCCGCTGATGTACAAAAAAATTGCGATTCACCCCGGCACGCGCAAGCTGTATGCCGACAAGCTGGCCGCGCAGGGCATGGGCGACACGCTGGGCGACGATATGGTCAAAGCCACGCGGGCCGCGCTCGACGCTGGCAAAAGCACGTTTGACCCAGTGCTGACCAACTTCAAAAGCAAATACGCAGTCGACTGGGCACCCTACTTGGGCAAAAAGTGGACCGACGCCGGCGACACGGCCATCCCAATGGCCGAGTGGAAACGCTTGGCCCAAAAAATCACCACCATTCCTGCCACGGTAACGCCACATGCTTTGGTCAAAAAAGTTTTCGACGATCGCGCCGCGATGGGTCGGGGTGATATTCCGGTCGACTGGGGTATGGGCGAGCACATGGCGTTTGCGTCGCTGGTGGCCAGCGGCTATGCGGTGCGTTTGTCTGGCGAAGACAGCGGGCGCGGCACGTTTACCCACCGCCACGCTGTGATTCATGACCAAAATCGCGAAAAATTCGACACCGGCACCTACGTGCCGCTGCAAAACGTGACAGAAAACCAGGCACCGTTTGTTGTCATCGACTCAATTTTGAGCGAAGAGGCGGTGCTGGCCTTTGAGTACGGCTACGCATCGAACGACCCGAACACGTTGGTGATCTGGGAAGCGCAATTCGGCGACTTTGCCAATGGCGCGCAAGTGGTGATTGACCAGTTCATTGCCTCGGGCGAAGTTAAGTGGGGCCGTGTGAACGGCATTACCTTGATGTTGCCGCACGGCTATGAAGGCCAAGGCCCAGAACACTCCTCAGCGCGCCTTGAGCGCTTCATGCAGTTGTCAGCTGACACCAATATGCAGGTGGTGCAGCCAACTACCGCCAGCCAGATTTTCCATATTCTGCGTCGGCAAATGGTGCGTAATTTGCGCAAGCCTTTGATCATCATGACGCCTAAGTCGCTGCTTCGCGCGAAAGACGCCGCATCACCGCTGAGCGAATTCACCAAAGGCGGCTTTCAAACCGTCATTCCCGAAAGCAACGAGCAGGTGATTAAAAAAGCCGACAAGGTCAAGCGGATTGTGGCTTGTTCGGGCAAGGTGTACTTTGACTTGGCCCGCAAGCGTTTAGAAAAAGAAATCGACGATGTCGTGCTGTTGCGGGTTGAGCAGTTGTATCCGTTCCCGCACAAAGCGTTTGCGGCAGAGCTGAAAAAATACCCCAACGCGACCGACATCGTGTGGTGCCAGGACGAGCCGCAAAACCAGGGTGCCTGGTTCTTTGTGCAGCACTACATTCACGAGAACATGCATGAAGGGCAAAAGCTGGGTTACTCGGGTCGGGCCGCGTCGGCCTCGCCAGCGGTGGGTTACTCACACCTGCACCAAGAACAGCAAAAAGCGCTGGTGGATGGCGCGTTTGGCAAGCTCAAGGGCTTTGTGCTGACCAAGTAGAGCTTATCAAATAGCTGCTGACCCAACCAAGAGGCCTGCACGCGGTGCGTGCTGCCCCTAAAAAATACAAAAGAGAATCATCATGGCCATAGTAGAAGTCAAAGTTCCCCAGTTGTCCGAATCGGTGGCAGAAGCCACCATGCTGCAGTGGAAGAAAAAAATCGGCGACGCCATTGCGGTCGACGAAATATTGATTGAAATTGAAACCGACAAAGTCGTGCTTGAAGTACCCGCGCCTTCGGCTGGCGTGCTGGTTGAGCTGGTCGTTGCAGATGGTGCAACGGTTGCTGCTGAGCAAGTCATTGCGCGCATCGATACCGAGGGCAAGGCGGGTGCTGCTGTTGCGCCTGTCGTAGCTTCGGTTGCTGCTGCGCCAGCCCCCGCTGCAGCTGCCGCACCCGCGGCCGTTTCGGGCGGCTCTATGGCCGGCGTTGCCATGCCAGCCGCTGCCAAGCTGATGGCGGACAACAACATGGCCGCTGGCTCAGTCGCAGGCACCGGAAAAGACGGCCGCGTGATTAAAGGTGACGTACTGGCCGCCGCTTCTGCGCCAGTCGCTCCTAAAATTGCAGCGGCCGGCCCAATACCAACCGCTGCGCCCGCGACTTTATTGCCGCAGATCGCCAGCCCCGCAAAGGCCGCAGACCTGGGCGACCGGCCCGAGCAACGCGTGCCGATGAGCCGCCTGCGCGCCCGTATCGCTGAGCGTCTTTTGCAATCGCAATCAACCAATGCCATCTTGACGACGTTTAATGAAGTCAACATGGCCCCGCTGATGGACATGCGCAAACGCTTTCAGGAAAAATTTGAAAAAGAGCATGGCGTGAAGATTGGCTTCATGAGCTTTTTTGTTAAAGCGGCGGTGCATGCGCTGAAAAAATTCCCGATGCTCAACGCGTCAGTCGACGGCAACGATATCGTCTACCACGGCTACTTTGATATTGGCATCGCGGTAGGTTCGCCACGTGGCTTGGTGGTGCCCATTTTGCGCAATGCGGACCAAATGAGCTTTGCCGAAATCGAAAAGAAAATTGCTGAATACGGCGTGAAAGCACGTGACGGCAAGCTGGGCATTGAAGAAATGACCGGCGGCACTTTCTCCATCAGCAACGGCGGCACCTTTGGCTCGATGCTGTCCACCCCCATCATCAACACGCCGCAGTCAGCGATTTTGGGCGTACATGCCACCAAAGACCGCGCGGTAGTTGAAAACGGCTTAGTAGTAGTTCGCCCCATGAACTACTTCGCCATGAGCTACGACCATCGCATCATCGACGGCCGCGAGGCTGTGCTCGGCCTGGTCGCCATGAAAGAAGCGCTGGAAGATCCGGCTCGCTTGTTGTTCGACATTTAAAGGAAAACTTCAATGTCAAAACAATTCGACGTCATCGTCATCGGCGGTGGCCCAG